>JANLFZ010000099.1 GCA_024653385.1 Thermoguttaceae bacterium
CTGAGAATAATCTGTTTGCCGGGCAGTTGCCTCATTTCGCGGGTCAGGTCGCCCTCGGCGTATTCCTGAAGGAGCCCGATGGCCTCGCAGACTGGCATCACGCACGCATCAAGACCTTCGTTGACGCATTTCATCAGATCGAGATAGATTCCCGCCAAGCCGTCCGTGCGGCAGCGCGCCTCGATGTCGCCGGCCTTCTGGCCATCGCCCATGTCGACAAGGCTCTTGAGCATGGCGTTCAGGGCATCGATGCATTGGTTCAGATTGTTCTTGATTTCGTTGAAGTCGCCGTGGTACTGGTCGGTGATTTTCGGCGGGATGTCGCCCTTGGCGATCCGATCGACGTACTCAGCAGCCACGTTCAACGGGCCGACCACGGCGTCCAAGGTGGCATTCAGGCCCTCGATGATGGGCCGGAACTCGTGACTGACCAGCTCGGGATTGCCGCGGGTCTCGAGCCTGCCTTGCACCGCGGCCTCCGTCAGACGCGCCGCCTCGCCGATCAGTGTGCGAAGGACCTTGGCGATATTGCGGGCAATCCACACGCCCAGGGCAGTCGCCACGACAACACCGCCGAGCACCATCGCGATGATGGTGAGCGTGGCGCGCTGGGCCCCGACCGTAGCCCTGGCCACTTCGTCCTCGGCTAGCTTGACGTTCAGATTGACCAACTCTTCGAGCTTCGCGTTGGATTGGTTCATGGCCGCGCGGATCTTGTCGGCCTCGGCGAAGATCGCGTCGTCGACCGCCTTGATCTTGGGATCGTCCGGTTTCAGGCCAGCGGCCAGCAGACGGTCCTTTTCGTGCGACGACGTGATGGCCCTGTCCATCGAAGCGTTCCATGCCTCCCAGGCGGGTAGAAACTCCTTCCACATAACCGTTTCTTCGGGGGTCTGTGGCAACGCCTCGTACAGCGCGCGCCCCTCGGCCGCGCGCTTCAGGCCGTCCTGGATCCGTGTGTATTGGCGCTCACGGGTACTTAGGTCGGAGTAGCGCTCGATGAGGAGGGACCGAAAACCGTACACCGCCTCGAACTGGCCCACCAGCATTTTTTCCAGACCGAGGACACCGGGCAGACGCACGGCGCCAACTTCGCCGAGGCTCCCATGGGCACTCGCGAGCCCGCGCCAACCCACGAACCCGACGACTGCGGTGACGGCGATGGCGACGCCGAACCCGATGAGGACCTTGGTGCCCGTTTTCAACCTGGCAAACATGCGTTTCTCCTTCGTCTGAATGCAGGAGGTTGTGGTGTTGCAAGCAGAGTGTGCTGTAACCTAGGGTTGTGCGAGGATGTGCCGGCGGTCTGCGTTGCCGTGCCGTTGGCGCGCGGCGCCGACCGGCCCGAACGTCCCCGAGCCATGCTCGATTCGCGTCGGTTGCACCTTCTGGTACACCGCAGCCTGGACAGCCGCCGGATGGAAAAGGTGCCTGACCGACTCGGGCAGTTTCTGTGTCGATTCGACGACGAGGATCCCGTCCGGCTGGAGGGCCTGGTGAAACATGCGCAGCACGTCGCACCGTTGAGCCTCCTGGAAATGCAGGAGGACGTTCTTGCACACGATCACGCTGAAACCGTCGCGAATCGGCTGCAGCGAGAGCAAGTCGTGTCGCATAAACGACACCTTGGCTCGCAGCTCGGGTATGACCTGGACAAAGCCCGGGCTCGCGCTGGGGCGGAAATACTTGCGCAGGATGGCGGCCGGAATGCGCTGAACCTCCTTCGCGCCGAACACGCCCGAAGTCACTTGCGAGGCAAAGCCGGAATCCACGTCCGTGGCGTGAATGCGCACGTTGCGGAAAAGGTAGTCCGACATCCGCTCGCGCAGCAGGATGGCCAAGGTATAGGGCTCGGGGCCATGAGCGCATCCGGCATCCCACACGTGGATGAATGCGCGGCCCGAGAGCCGAGGAAGCGCGATGTCAAGCGCCGATTCCAGGGTGTCCCAGTCGCGGAAGAAGAAAGTGAAGGCCACGGATACCTCGGATACGCCAGACGAACGTTACGGAACCGTAGCTTACAAGAACTCACCGCAACGCCGCGCGGCGGAAACTCGCCACCAGCCGGCAAACAGTCGTTCGTGCTCGCCGCCAGAAAATAGCGAGTGCGCCGGGAGGGCGGGTTGTCGGCAACGCGCCTCTGGCACGCGAGGCGGCCGGTTCGTATAATGAGCCCCTTAGCTTTCGTGGACCGTGGGGGCGCAGAAGGAGGGGACCTTTCGAGGAGAACCATCATGGCACTCGGATTCGGCATTATCGGTTGCGGGATGATCTCGAACTTTCACGCCCGGGCGATCGCCGACACGCCCGGCGCGAAGCTCGTGGCCTGCTTCGACCAGGTCCCCGCGGCGGCCGAGCGGCTGGCCGGCGCGACCGGGTGCCGGGCCTACCCCACGCTCGACGCGATGCTGGCCGACCCGGCGGTCCACGTGGTCACGGTCGGCACGCCCAGCGGGGCGCACCTTGAGCCCGCCGTGGCCGCGGCCAAGGCCGGCAAGCACGTGATCGTCGAGAAGCCCCTGGAGATCACGCTGAAACGCTGCGACCGGATCATCGACGCCTGCGCCAAGGCCGGCGTGACGCTCTCGACGATTTTCCCCTCGCGCTTCCATGACACGAGCGTGACGCTCAAGAGGGCCATCGACCAGGGCCGTTTCGGCCGGCTGACCGTGGGCGACGCCTACGTGAAGTGGTACCGCACCCAAGCGTACTACGACAGCGGAGCATGGCGCGGCACCTGGGAACTCGACGGCGGCGGCGCCCTGATGAACCAGGCCATCCACAGCGTCGACCTGCTCACGTGGTTGATGGGCCCGGTCGTCGAGGTCCGCGCCCAGACCGGACTATTGGCCCACGAACGTATCGCCGTCGAAGACGTGGCCATGGCCGTGGTGCGATTCGCCAGCGGGGCGATGGGTGTGATCGAGGCGAGCACGGCCATCTATCCCGGCTATCTCAAGCGGATCGAAATCCACGGCACCGCGGGTTCGGCCGTCATGGAAGAAGAGGACTTCGTCAAGTGGGACTTCGCCAAGAAGAAGCCCCAGGACGAGGTGATCCATGCCAAGATGGCCGAGAAAAAAAGCGGGGGCGGCGGGGCCGCCGATCCAGCAGCGATCGGCCACCACGGCCACGCCCGGCAGTTCCGCGACGTGGTCCATGCGATCAAGAAAGGACGGTCGCCGCTTGTCGACGGCGCCGAGGGCCGCCGCTCGGTCGAGATCATCCTGGCCATCTACAAGTCGGCCGAGACCGGCACGGCGGTCAAGCTGCCGCTTCGGGCCGATCCCGTGCTGAAGGCCCGCAAGGTCGGCGTGGGCCGGACCGGCTCTCGATGAACTCCGCGCGACGCCCAGCGGGGGCCCGCCATACCAACCCGACGCGCCAGCGAGGGCCCGCCACACCAACCCGACGCGCCAGCGAGGGCTTGCCCCCGATACTCGCCCGACGCGCCAGCGAGGGCCGAATTGGAACCCTCGCTGGCGCTTCGGGTTCGTATGGGTGGCCGTGGGACGTGCCGGTAGGCAATACCTCTCTTCCAGCCTACAATTCCCGATCGGAGACTCCACGTCGCCCCCCGCACGAACCGAACCAAGGCGTCTGGCATGTCGCTACCCAACACGCTGTACCTGCCCGAGCTGCGCGAGATGCTGGCCGAGAACAACGCGGCCGAACTGCGCGAGTTCTGCACGGCGTTGCACCCGGCACGCACGGCCGATTTCATGGAGGGGCTCACGCCGGCCGAGGCCTGGGCGGTGCTCCAGTATGCCGAGATGCCGGTGCGCGCCGAGATCTTCGGCTACTTCGACCGCGACAAGCAGGTCGAGATCATCCGGTCGGTCGACCGGAAGGCGATGGCCGAGTTCATCGCGCATCTGCCGCCCGACGACCGGGTCGACATTCTGAACGAGGTCGAGCCGCAACTGGTGGCCGATCTGCTTCCGCTGCTGCCGCCTGCCGAGCGACGCGACATCCTCCGCCTGCGTTCCTACCCGGAGAACACGGCCGGGGCGATGATGACCACGCAATTCGCCCGGCTCGGCGAGGACCTCACGGTGCGCGAGGCGCTCGACGAACTGGGCCGCCAGGCGAGCGAACTGGAGACGATCTACTACATCTATATCCTGGACAGCCAGGACCATCTGCGGGGACTCGTCTCGGCCAGGCAACTCGTCTCGGCCATCGGCCGGCCGGAGACCCGGCTGGCCGATCTGATGGAAAAGGAGCTGGTGACGGCCAATGTGAACGACGACCAGGAGGAGGTCGCGCGCAAGGTGGCCCGCTACGATCTCTTGGCGATCCCCGTGGTCGACCAGGAGCGGCACATGCTGGGCATCATCACCCATGACGACGTCATCGACGTGGTCGTCGAGGAGGCCAGCGAGGACGCGTACCACATGGGCGGCGTGACCCCGCTGGCCATGAACTACCTGGAGACGCGGTTTCTGACGGTCTGGCGCAAGCGGGCCGGCTGGCTGTCGCTGTTGTTCGTGGCCGAGTTGTTCACGTTTACGGCCTTGGCGAGTTTCGAGGACGCGATTGCCCAGATCATCGCGCTGAGCCTCTTTGTGCCGCTTTGCATTTCGACCGGCGGCAACTCGGGCTCGCAGGCGGCGACGCTCATCACCCGGGCCATCGCCCTCGGACAAGTCACGGTGCGCGACTGGTGGCGCGTCTTGCGGCACGAGTTGGCGATGGGATTGGCCCTGGGGGCCACGCTGGGCGCGATCGGGTTTTTCAGGGCCGCCTTGACGCCGCAGGAAATTCTCGGAAGCGTCAACCACTGGCAACTGGCCTGGGTCATCTCCCAGGCCGTGGCGGTGATCTGCCTTTGGGGAACGCTGACCGGCTCGATGCTTCCCTTGATCTTCAAGCGTTTCGGCGTCGACCCGGGCTTCGCCTCCAGCCCGTTCGTCGCGACGCTGGTGGACGTGACGGGAATCGTCATCTATTTCTCGATTGCCAAGGCGTACTTGTTGTGAGGGCCTGAACCGGAGGACACCGTGCAACGTCGTCGATTCGTGCAAGCGGTTTTGGCAGGCGCGGGCGCGTGGCTGGGGCAACGCCGCGCTTGCGCGGCGGCCGTGCCGTCGGACGCCCCGGGATTGGGCGAACTTGTCGGCCGGGTCCGACCCCGCTCGGGCCGCGAGATCGACGCCTCGCCGCTCTCCGTGGGCATGGAAACGCTCGACCGGCGCATGTTCGATCCCGCGAGGACCTACGAGCATGTCGGGCGCCTCGGCGTCAAGTGGGCAAGGCTCCAGACCGGCTGGGCACGGACCGAGACGACCGCCGGGCAATACGACTTCGCCTGGCTCGACGAGGTCGTCGACTCGCTGCGCAAGCTCGGTATCGAGCCCTGGTTCAACCTCGGCTACGGCAATCGGCTCTACACGCCCCGGGCCGACCCGTTCGGCGTCGGCTGGGCCCCGCTCGATGGCGACGAGGCCCGGGCGGGCTGGCTGCGGTACGTCGGCGCGATTGCCGAGCGCTTCCGCGGGCGCGTGCGCCACTGGGAGATCTGGAACGAGCCGAACATCGCGACGTTCTGGAAGGGCGACAAGCCGAGCCCCGCCCGGTACGTCGAGCTGGTGAGCATGACGGCGCCCGAGATCCGCAAGCGGGTTCCCGGCGCGGTGATCGTCGGTGGTGCGCTGGCCGGAATGCCCACCGATTATCTCAAGGGATGCCTCGAAGCGGGCCTCGGCAGGCATGTGGACAAGATCTCGTATCACCCCTATCGCCCGGTGCCCGAGAAGGGCTACGAGACGGCGGTCGCCACATGGCGGAAGCTATTGGCCCAGCACAATCCCAAGCTCGGGCTCTGGCAGGGCGAGAACGGCTGCCCCTCGCAAAACGGCGGCGCCGGGGCCTTGCGCGACCTCGACTGGAACGAAACGCGGCAGGCCAAGTGGCTGCTCCGCCGCATCCTGTCGGACCTCCGGCTGGGTATCGAGCTGACCTCGTATTTCCACCTCGTCGATCTGGTGAACTACAACTGGGGCGGCGGGAGCACGGGCCAGACCAATTTCAAGGGGCTTCTGCGCGGGACCGACTACACGCCGAAGCCGTCGTACTACGCCTACCAATGCCTGGCCGCCCTGTTCGACGCGAAGACCGAGCGCGCGGGGGCAGAATACCGGCTGCGCCTGCTGCCCGGAACGGCCGAACAGCCGAAGGAGGACGCGCTGGTTTACGCGGTCTTCACGCGGCAGGGCCGGGTGCTCGGCGCGTATTGGCACGCCGCTTCGCTCCAGGAAGACACTCCGACTAGGTCCGTTCGCGTGGAACTGTCCGTCCCCGCCGACCACCTCGCGCAGCCGGTGCTCGTCGATCCGTTGGCCAATCGGGTTTACCGCATCGCCCAGCAGACGCAATCCGGCGGCCGCCTTGCGTTTGGGAACCTCCCGCTGGCCGACTATCCGCTGATCATCGCCGATCGGAGCGTTATCTAGACGTGGTTGACGGCATAGAGTCCTCATGGCCTACGGGCCAGAACGCACTGCTCCGTGCGGTGCCGATTGGCCACGCGTCTTGAGCGCTGAACAGGCTGGATTCCACGCGGTCTCAGACTGGGGCATAGCGCGCGAGTCCGGCCACCGGCCAGCCGAAACTTCGGATGGCCTCCTGAGTCATGAGCCGGTGGGCCACATCACTGAGCACGTCCGTCGAAATGAACCCTTGAAGGTCCCCAACGTTGATCCGATCGAGGAGCCGTCGACAAGGCGGGCCCAACGCGGGCGCTGCTGCAAAATGATAGACCAACGTATTCGCATCGACAAACAGCAACAGGCCGGATGGGATGTCATCGAAAGTCATCGCCCCTCCCGGATGCCGAACTCGGGGTCCTCGGCGATACACCGCAGTGTCTCGGGATCTCCAGTCCAGCGCAGCAGGCCGTACGTCCGCTCCGCCCAACGCTGCGCCGGCTCCACGGTGACGCGGACTCTTTCGTGTTCCCCCAGCGGCAACGGCTCGGCAGGCTTGAGCACGCCGTTTTCGTACGTGGCTTCCACGACTATGGCCATCGCAGGGCCTCTCTTGGACAGAGGACAGACACCAGGGTATTGTACCATGGCCCAGGCGGACGATGAAGGATGAGGGATGAGAGCGAAGCGTGAGTGGGGACGCAGTTCCCGTTCATCCTTGATCCTCGAAACAGAGCGACCGGAAAGGCCACGACCCCGGCAACTTCGCATCAAGCGGCTCAAGGGGGAGACCGGGTGACCGGCCGGCCGAGAACACCGCCGGTCGCGCCGCGCCGCGCATCACAGATAGTCTAACAGCGACAACTGGGAGATCTGGGCGGTGGCGTTGAGCGAGGCTTGGTAGGCCGCCTGGCGCGCGGTGAGATTCGTGATGACCTCGGCCAGGTCGGCGTCGTAATCCAGCGACATCGCCGACTGAAGTTCCACGTTCTCGTCGTCGAGGCGCTGCTGGAGGACATCGAGTCCCTGCTGCCGGGCGCCCAATTCGGCGCGGGCGAAATTGAATTGGACGGTCCGGCGGTCGAGCATGGCCATCGCGCGCTCGACCTGCCACAGGTCGTTGCGCTGGAGGCCGTCGACGATGCGCGACAAAGCCGTGAACAGGCCGTCGGTCTCGAGCAGGTGGGCGTCGGCGCCCGTCAGCACATAGGGTGGCCCGGGCGAGGGGCTGATCGCCGAGTCCTGGCCGGGGGCAACCAATCCCAGATCGATGGCCGCCAGGCTGTTGTGAATGCGCGTGACCGAGAGCCTATCGAGCCCCAGGCTGTTATCGACCAACTCGATGCCGTTACCCGACACCGCCAGCCGGGCCACCACGGGCACCCCGGATCCCAACGCGGGATCGAGGTTGATGGGGTTGTTGTTGATCAGATCGATCACATCGCCGATGGTCTCGGCGCCGTGGACGTTGATTTCGAAGGAGACGCCGTCGCTGCGCGTGATGATGAAGTCGCCGCCGGTGCCGCCGGTGCTTTCGTGGTCGCTCACGCCCCGGCCGTAGTTCAGTTCGTCCAGTCGCGTCTGTTCGGTGAAGGTGCGCAGGCCGAGTTGCGTGGCGGTCAGGCCGCCGTTCTCGCCAATGGCGAAGGCCGAGCCGCTCAAGCGAGATCGCACGTCGATCCCGGTGCCGTCCTGGTTGATTTCGGCCAGCACGCCGGCGCTCGAACCGTTGAGGATATTGAGCACATCCTCGACGGTCTGGGCCGTGGCGAGGCTGATCACGTGGGTGGTTCCGCCGTTGGTGATCTGGAGCCCCGACATCTTGTCGAAGGCGACGCCCCGGCCGCCCGAGGTGGTCGCCGGAGTCGTCGTGACGGTGACAGGCCCCACGCCGCCCTGCTCGTCGTCCAGGGGATCGAGTCGGGCCGTGAACGGCAGGGGCGGCACGGCGTTGTTCACCGCGTTGATCACGTCGATGGCCCGGGTCCGGCCGCTCTCGATGTTCACGCGCAGTCGCGGAGGGGGCGAGGTGTACGTGGCCACTTCGTGCCCGGCCACGACCGTGTGGTCGTCGAAGAACGAGATCTCCACCCCGTTCCACGCCGTGCCGGGATCCTTGGCCTCGAAGATGATGTCGTTGTCGGGCAGCGACGTGCGCACGACCGCCCGGGCGCGGGCCCCGAGGATGTTGTCCAGCGGGGTGGTCAGGCGCAACGTGGGATCGAGATCGGCCCCGACGATCGGATTGGTCCCCACGCCGATCTCCTGGAGGATCCCCAGTTCGAACGCCGTGGTGCCGCCGCCCACCTCGCGGATCGAGAGGTCGCCGCCATCGAGTTGCAGGACGAGCCCCCGGGAGGTGACGTCGACGAAGATCGTCCGGCCGGCCGGCGGATTGGCGTGGATGAGCGCTGCCAGGTCGCCGATCGTCTCGGCGCGGCTGACGTCGATGATCTTCGTGTCGGTCCCGTCCGACACCGCGATGCTGCCGGGACTGATGCCCTGCCCGTGGCGCAAGTCGGCCAGGCGGGTGTTCCACGTGAGGATCGGATCGAGGTCCACCGAGCCGCGGACCGGCTCCGAGATGGCGCCGAAGACCTCGCTGCCCGGCAGGTTCGTGTCGAACAGCAGATCGAGGTTGGCATAGCTGGGCAGGGTGTCCTCGTTCCCGTCGTAGCGGACGACATTCATCCCTTCCATCGAGAACGGGGCCCGGCCGGCGGCCGACCCGGCGAACAAGTACCGGCCGCGGAAGTTCTGGTTGGCCGTGTCGAGAAGCTGGCGAAGCGACTGCTCGACCTGCTGGGCCACCGCGAGCCGCTGGGTGTCGCTGGCGGTCGTACCCATCACGCTCAAGGTGGCCGCGCGGGCGTCGGCCAGCAGGTTCGAAACTTGCGATAATGCCGCGTCGGTCGCGCTGAGGTACGACTGGTTCGTGTTGAGGTTTGTCCGGATCTGCTCTTTGCGTTCCAACAGCCGCTGGAGGCTCATGACGCGCAGCGCGGCAACCGGGTCCTCGCTGGGGGTCTGGAACCGGTGACCCGTGCTCAACTGCGTCTGAAGCCGGAACATGTCGGCCTGGTCGAGCTGGATCTGCTCGAGCAGCCTCATGCGGATGAAGAGATCGCTGACGCGGGTGTTGGGAATGCCGATGATGGACATTACAGGTTGACCAGCATCTCGAACATCTCTTGGAGCGCCGCGATGAACCTCGCCGAGGCCTGGAACGACTTCTGGTACTGGATCATGCGCACGGCCTCCTCGTCGAGGCTCACCCCGCTGATCGCGAGTTTCTGGCCGCGCAGGGTCTGTTCGAAGACCCGGCTTCCTTCCGCGGAGGCGCGGGCGACCGTGGCGCCTTGGGTGGTCTCGCCGACCAGGCGGTCGTACAGCACGGCCAGCGAGGCTCCGTTCTGCGAGGCGATCGGCTCGTCGAGAAATCGCGACAACAGCACCGCATTCTGGGTGTCGGCGCCGATGCCACCGCGGCTGGCCGCGAACTTCGCCGGATCGTCGCGAAGGGTCTGGCTGACCCCCAAGTCAGCGGCCGTCGAGCCCGTGAAGAAGGTGTTCACCCCGATGGCGGCCAGAAGCCCGCTCGTATCGTTGCCCAGGGCGAATTCCTCCTCGGGCGAGTCGGTTGCGATTTCAAGCCTGCCCTCGGCGTTGACCGACGCCGAAAGCCCGTCGATGGCGTCCAGCGCGTCGGCGACGTCGGCCAACGTGGTCTGGTGGCCCAGCCCGGTCAAATTGATGAACACGTCGGTCGTCTTCAGGCGCACGCGCTGGCCATCGACCATCCGGTAGGTGATGACCTCGAACGAGCCCGTCTTGGGGACGAAAGGGAGTCCCGCGTCGTCCAGTGCCGCGTCCTTCGAGGTGACGGCGAACTCGCTTTCGACCTCGCGGAACCCGTTGAGGCCCTGGCCGCCGGAGTACACCTTGTTGAACTCGAAGGCCAAGGTCGCGGCAAACGTATCGAGCCGGTCGAGAAATCCGCCGAGGACGGTGTCGCGCGAGGCCGTCAATCCGTGCAACTCTCCCGCGCTGGGATTCAAGGGCGAATCGGTCTCCGCGATCCGGATCTCCGCAACCGGCAGCCCCCGATCGCTGGTGCGTACGACCTTCACCTCGCGTCGCATCCCCTCGGTCACGAGGAACTCGCCGCCGCGGTAGACGGTCACGGTGCCGCTGGGTTGCTCCTCGACGCGGATGTCGATCAACTCGGCCAGGCGTTCGAGGGCCTCCAGGCGCTGGTCGCGCAGTCCGATCGCGTCGCTGGTCGAAACGTCGCCGCCCTCGGTTTCGGCGATCTGGACGTTGAGCCGGGCGATCTCCTCCGTGAGCCGGTTGATATCGTCGGCGATGGTGACGATTCGGGCGTTCACGTCGGAACGCACCTGGGCGACACGCGACGACAGGCTGCGGATCTGCTCGGTGAGCGTCACCCCGTTGAGCACGGCAAGATTGCGCACCGAGACGTTTTCAGGCTGATTGAGTACTTCCGAAATGCTGTTGAAGAAACCGGTCAGCGCCGTGCTCAGGTCCGTTTCGCTGAGTTCCCCAATGATCTGTTCGAGATTGACGTAGGCCTCCTCTTGGGCCTCGGCACTGGCCTTTTCGCTGACCGCGCCGCGCAGACGCCCCTCGAGAAACAAGTCGATCTTCTGGATCACGGCCTCGACGCGCACCCCGAGGCCCAAGAGCAGGTTGCCCATGCGCTGGGTGGGGGCCGGCGTGAGGACCGTCTCTTCGCGGATGTACCCAGGCGTGTTCGCGTTGGCGATGTTCTGACCGATCACCTGCATGGCGATCTGGTCCGCCCGCAGGGTATTCGCCGCCAACCGGATGGAGCCGAAAAGAGACATGATCCAGTTTCCGCAGACTAGCCGGTTTTGCCCTTCTTCCTAGGCTTCCCGGTCCACGAGCGCTCCGCCTGGGCGCAGAGACTCTTCTTTGCTATATGTCGGCCGGAGTCGGCCGCCGGTCGCGATAATCTCTAACAACTGCGAAAGATGAATCAGCGTGCGCTGCACGAGGACCCAGTTGACTAGCCCCTCGTGGCGCAAGAGCCGCGCGCGGAGCGCCGCCTGGCGCATCTGCTCGGTAATCCCGCTGGAGCGGGCCTCCGGCAGCGCCGAGGCCAGCGACTGAAGGCTATCGTTCGGGAGGCCCTCTGCCGCCGCGCGGGCCAACAGGGCCTGGCGTCGGCGGAGGCACTGAGTCAGCCGGTCCACCACCTGGGACTCCTCGGCGCTGATCGCGGCCAGCCCCTTCGTGTCGGCGGCCACCAAGGTCGCACGCTTGCGGCCCAACACATCGAGCGTCGTGCGTTGGACCGAGGACAGTTCCGCGAGAAAGTCGGTCAGTTCCGATTCCCAAGTGGCGTTCATGGGTGGCGCAAAGTCTGGGGCTGGCGAAAAAGAGAGAACTTCGAAAATCAGATACGCGGGGGCGATCCTTGGGCCGTTTACCGCCGCTCCATCGTGAACAACTCGAACATCGGCCCCGTGAACTGCTCGGCGGTGGACTTGCTGAGCTTCTCGGCCAGTACCTGATCGAGCTGCTGTTGGAACACCTCTTCGGCGCGGCCTCCGTGGAAGTACGCCGGCTTGCCGACGGTCCTTCGCATCGACTTGAGCATCTGGGCAAACAAGGTCTCGCCGATGGCGCGGTCGAACGCCTGGCGAAGCTCGGCGTCGTTCTCTTCAGGCCGCACGGCGTCGGCCACCGAGGGCGGCGCGGGCCGGGGCGCGACTTGGGACGCGACAACGGATCGGACTTGCACGGCGAGGCTCCTTAACCGTCGGGCTGGTTCTCCCGTGGCCGGCGGGACGACCCGCACGGCCAGGCTCGTGGCGGCTACTCGATGATCAACTGGGCGTGCAGCTTGCCGTTCCGCTCGAGGCCCTTGATGATCTCGATGACGTCTTCGGTGGGAACGTGCAATGCGTTGAGCGACTCGACCAGCGACTTGAGCTTCGCGGTTTGGACCTGGCTGGGGTCGATCGGTACAAACCGGCCGGTCGCCGGCGGCGTGGCGCCGGTCTCGACCACGATGTTCTTATGCGAGACCACGGCCGCGCCGATCTCGACGTCGTCCCCGATGACGATGCTTCCGGCCCGTTCGTTGATCACGACCCTTGCGCCGGTCTGCGGCTCGGGGATCTCCAACCCGAGCACCTGGGAGACGAAGTCGACCGGATCGTTGTCGGTCAGGTACTGCTGGGGGATCGCCACTTCGATGTTGTTCTGGTTCAGCGCCCGCGCCAGCGGCTGGCCGCTCGACTGGTAGCGAAGTTTGCCGCTATTGATCATGTCGGCGATGTCCTGAGCCACTTGGAAATCGGCGTGGCTCCTGTCGAGGACCAGCGTGATTTTGCCGTCCCGGACAAAGGGGTTGAAGAAATCCTCTTCGAGCCGGCATCCGCCGCGGATGCGTCCGGCGGTCGGCATGGTGGGGCTGTCGAGGGTGATCCAGCCTTCGGCCGTGGCGTAGACGCGGGGGTTGTGCGGGTCGGGCCCCAAGAGCAGGGTCGTGAACAACCGCCCGCCCGCCAGGCTCTTGGCCGCCCCGATCGAGCTGACCTGGCAATCGAGCCGGTCGCCTTGCCGGGCGCCCGCGGCCGGCACCGTGGCCGTGACGACCACCAGGGCCACGTTCTTGGCGTCCTTCAGTTCGGCGAGCCCCGTCTTGCCGAGCGGGCTGCCCATCAGTTGCATGGCCTGTGCGAGGCTCCGCAACGTGGGCAGCGACGAGGCGCCGTCGCCGGTTCCCTTGAGCCCCATGACGATGCCCAGGCCCTGAAGCGTGTTCTCTTCCTGCCCTTTGACGCGGCAGATCGTCTTGAGCGTGGTCCGGCCGTCGGCTTGCGCGGCCAAAAGGTGTGTCGCCAGGACCAAGACCGCCAGAAGGACCGTGTGCCGCGGTTTGCCCGCCGCCGGATTGACCACCATGACCCGCCTCCCTTCAGAACGGCTGGTACGTGTCGAGCCATTTCAAGAGCCACCCGCGGCGCACGCCGTCGCGGCCGTGCCCGGCCTGCCGCTTGTGAATCCGCAAGTCGGCGATTTTCTCGCTTTGCACGGTGTTGTTCGGCATGATGTCCTCGGGCCGGACGATGCCGCTGAGCGAGTACTCCCACTCCTCTTCGTTCACCTGGATTTTCCGGTGCCCCTCGACGACCAGCGTGCCGTTGGGCCGGATGTCGGCCACCACACAGGCGATATTGAACTCGAGCATGTCGCGCTCTTGGAGATTGGCTTGGGCACGGTACTTGTTGTCGACGACGCCCGAGGCCTTCGGCTCGCCGTTGTTTTGCGGGGCAGCCACGATCGAGAAGCCGTCCAACGCGATCCAGTCGTTCAGCGTCATAGTTCCTTCGGCCTTCTTCCGCCGGTCCACCTGGCCTTCGGTCGACATGCGCGACTTCTCGCGCACGACCACGGTCACCAGGTCGTGCAGCTTGATGAGCTGCTTGGGTTCGAGCACCTGCTGGTACGTCCACGAGGCGTCGGCCAACGTCAGCGGCCGGCGCTCTTGGGGATTGCCCCACACGCTGCCGCTTTGGGCAGGCGACGACGAGGCCCCGAGCACAAGCCAGACCGTTGCGGCAAGCCAAACGAGAAGGTGCGGTTTCACGATCGTCTCCCTAGTCTAGGCGTGGGGACCGTCCTACCAGGCCGCTCGTTCCGAAGGAGCACCTTCGAGTTCGGTCTCGCGCGGGCCGGTCACGCGAACCGTGAACTTCTGCCGGTTCAACAGCGACTCGACAGTGATCGGATCGCCCAGGGCGCCGTCGTCCTGGGCGCGAGCGGTCGTTCGCACGCGAACTCCCGCAGCCCGCGCGAGAACCGCCACGACGTCTCCCCGGCGGACCAGCAGCGGCGCGCGAAGCGACTCCGGCGGGATGACGGCTCCGGCGGGAATCGCCCGAAGCGTCTCCTTGCCCACCACCTCGTCCACCGATCCGCAACCGGCACGCTGGATTTCGATCGATGCGGCGGGTTCGATGCGGACATCCGACGTTCGGACCACGGCCCCCTTGGCGATCGGGGCGACCGCCACGACCACTTCGCCCGCGCGACGCGGTTCGACCGCGGCCGGTTTCGCCGCCGGCTCGGTCGAGGCGGCCGCGAGAACCGTCACCTCGCTGGCCCCGCTGAAACGGTGCTCGGCCAGCGCCACCTGGCGCATCGCCAGCAGATCGCACAGCTCGCGCACCCGGACGGTCCGGGGCCGCCCGGCAGGCGCCGGAAACAACTCGATGGCCGACAGGGCTTCCGCCTGCGCCGGGTCGGCCGCGTTGATCTGGGCCATGTCGCCCAAGGTAACCACCGGCCGCTGTGGTTGGCACCGGGCCCGCAACTGGATCTCCGCCGCCACGAGCGGCCCGGGCAGAAGAACGCAAATCACCAGCCATCGAAATCGGAGGCTCATCTCACATCCGCCTCAGGTTTGCCACAAGTTGCATGACCTGGTCGCCGGCCTGCACGACCTGCGAGTTCAACTCGAACGCCCGCTGCGTGGTAATCAGATCGATCAGCTCGCTGACGGGTTCGACGTTCGAGGCTTCGAGCACGTTCTGGCGGAGCACGCCGAAGCCTTCCTGGCCCGGGGTGCCGTTCGTCGCGGCCCCCGAGGCCGCCGACTCGGCGTAGAGGTTTTCGCCTTTCTTGAGGAGCCCTTCCGGATTGATGAAGGTCACCAGCTCGATCGTGCCTTGCTGCGTC
>JANLFZ010000100.1:0-3521 GCA_024653385.1 Thermoguttaceae bacterium
CGCCCACGATGGCCAGGAACATCTTCGTTACGGGCGGAATCTTCATCGTGGCCCTGGTGGCGTTCTTATTGTGGATGAAGGGCAACGCCATCGAGGAGGTTCCCGCCGCGGCAACCTCTGCGCCGGCGGCGGCTACCGGGGGCCATTCCGACGGCGCGGCGTTGGGCGACGGGAAGGTCACACGCTGGGAACTGACCGTGTTCTTCACGACCTTCGTGATGCTTCAGTTCTGGAACCTGTTCAACGCCCGGTGCCTGGGCCAATCGCATTCGGCCTTCCGCCGGCTGACCGAAAACAAGGCGTTCTTGGCCATCGCCGCGGCGATCCTGGTGGGTCAAGTCCTGCTGGTGCAGTTCGGCGGGGAGATCTTCCGCACGGTGCCGCTGTCGGCCGTCGAGTGGTTGGCCATTGTTGCCGCGACCTCGGTGGTGCTCTGGGTCGGCGAGATCGTGCGCCTCCTGCGGCGGCGCCTGCACGCGGCGGCGTGACGTCAGGGCGACGGGATGATCTCCGGCAGCGCGTGCGCCTGGAAGAGCGTCAAGAGACCCATCAAGGCGGCCAGCGCCAGGCTGTGGAAGAAGACGAACCGCAAGATCTGCCCTTCGCCGCCGGGTTGACCCGTGGCCGTGGCCGCCACGACGATGCTCTGGGCGTCGATCATCTTGCCCATCACCCCGCCGGTACTGTTCGAGGCGACGATGAGCACCGGATCGAGCCCCAGACGTTTCGCCGTGACGTGCTGGAGGTTGCCGAACAAGACGTTCGCCGAGGTGTCCGAGCCGGTCAAGGCCACGCCCAGCCAGCCCAGCAGCGGGGCGAAGAACGGATAGAACCACCCGGTCCACGTAAAGGCCGCGCTTAACGTTACGTCGGCCCCGCTGTAGGTCGTGGTTCGCGCAAGCGCCAGCATGCAGGCGATGGTGGCCAGGGCCCAGCGCACCTTGTACAGCGTCTCGCCAAACTGCCGCACGAACGCGCGCACGCCGATTCGCAGCCAGAACGCGGCCATCACCGCCGCCAGGAAGATGGCCGTGCCCGTGGCTGAAAGCCAGTTGAAGTCGTAGTAGACGTCCTCGGGCTTAAGGGTGGCCTGCCACCCGCCGGGCGCACCGGGCGCGGGCTCGACCCGGCGGACCACTTGGTGCAGGAAGGGCACTTCCCACTTCAGCGCGCTAATGCCGTGCAGGAAGTTCGGCTCGTTCTTGCCGCCGTTCAGGGCGTCCTTCCACGACGGCCATCCCCACAGGAAGACCATCGCGGAAAGGACGACCCACGGCGTCCAGGCGTAGGCGACTTGGGCCCGGGTGGGCGGCGCCACATCAGCCCGGACTTCGTTCGGCGCCTCGTCGGGGAAGTGCCAGACCTCGCGCGGCTGCCAGAACTTCAAGAACACGGCGGTCGCCACCAGCGATCCCAGGCCCCCCGCCACATCGACCAGCATCGGGCCGTGGAAATTCGAGACCGCGAACTGAATCGCCGCGAAGCTGCTGCCGCAGACGAACACGGCAGGCCAACAGCCCTTGAGTCCCTTCCAGCCCGACATCACGAACACCAGCCATGCCGGAATGACCAGCGAGAACAACGGCAACTGGCGGCCGGCCATCTGGCTCAGCAGCATCGGGTCGATGTCCGAGACCTTTGCCAGCGCGGCGATGGGCGTGCCCAGGGCGCCGAAGGCCACGGGCGAGGTGTTGGCCAACAGGGCCAGCCCGGCGGCATACAGCGGCGTGAAGCCCAGCCCGATCAACAGCGCCGCCGAGATGGCCACCGGCGTGCCGAACCCGGCGGCCCCTTCGAGAAAGGCCCCGAACGAGAAGGCGATCAACAGGGCTTGCATTCGGCGGTCGGGCGAGACCGCGGCCACCGAACGCTTGACGATCTCGAACTGTCCCGACCGCACCGTGAGATGGTATAGAAAGACCGCCGCGAAGACGATCCAGCCGATGGGAAACAGCCCGTAGCAGGCCCCGTACCCGGCCGCGGCCAGGGCCGGCACGATCGGCATTTGATGCGCGAAAACGGCCACCGCCAGGGCCGAGACCAGCCCCACCAGCGCCGCCCGGGGCGCCGAGACCCCAGCGGCCAACAGCCCGAGCAACACCAGGATCGGGATTCCCGCCACGAGGGCCGACAGCCACGTCATGCCGAAGGGGTTGTAGACCTGCGCCCACGTCGATGCCATGGTGATGCTCCGCGTTGGGTGGAAACGGCGCGGATTATAAAGGGGCGTGGCGCGCGCTACAATCGGCCCGCATCGCGCGAAGTCTCAGGGGTTGGCCGGTTGCGACCGGACCGCCCACAGCCAGCCCGCGCTGGTGGCCACGTACAAGACCCCGTTGGCCGCCACCGGCGAGGCGTCGACCTTGGCGCCGAGGTTGATCCGGCTGAGGACCTTCAGGTCCTTGGCCGCGGCAAGCACCCAGAGGCCTTTGGCGGTGGGCATGTAGACCTTCCCGTCGGCCACGAGGGTCGAGCCCCACACCTCGGACCGGGTCTCGTGGATCCAGTACGGCTTGCCGGTCTGGGCATCGAGGCAGTGGAGCCGGCCGGCCACGTCCGAGATGAAGAGCAGTCCGCCGGCAATGGAGACCGTCGACAAGGTGCGGTCGAGCCCCTGGTAGGTCCAGATCTTGCCGGTCTTCGTGAGATCGCCCGTCCCCGTGGCGTCGATGCAGTGCAGGGCCCCACGACCGCGACCGTGCGCCGGATCGCGGCCGATGGCCACGTACACCCGATTGTCGAGGAACACCGGGGTGGCGATGATCCCGCTCTCGCCGACAAAGGTCCCGTCGTGTTTGTTCCAGGTGCCGCGCACCCGGCGGTCGCCGAGACAGAAGTGAGTCACCCAGTCGAGGCCGCCGGTGTCCTTGTACTCGGGCGGAATGCAGTCGCAGTGCCAGACGGTCTTCAGCCGGGCTTGCTTCTCGGGGACCGACGTCAGGGCATCGAAGGCATAGCAGACGCCGTCGCCGCCGCCGTAGAACAGCAGCTTGCGGTTTCCCACCTGGCCCAACGACATTGAGGACCACTGCCCGTGCAGCAGGTGCCGCGTGATGGGCGCCTCGTCGGTGGCGACCAGGCGGCCGTTATGCTTGTCGAGCACGATGATGTTGGGGGCATGGGGGGCGGGCAGTTTGCGCTCTTTCTCGCGGTAGGGGTTCTGGAACGTGTTGTGGTCGATGCCGTTCGACGTGGGCACGTACAACAGATCGCCGTCGATCAGCGGCGAGCCGTTGGCCGCGTCGCAGGGGAACACGCCCAACTCGGTCCACGGATCGTACGTCCACACGACCCGCGCCTTGCCCGCCTCGGGGCCCGAGGGCCGGCCTCGGACATCGAGGCACAACACGTCGAACCGGTTGGAGACGAAATAGAGGCGGTCTCCCTCCACGGCGGCAGTCGAACAGACGCCGATCTGATGCGGGATCACCCCGATGCCGATCTGGAAGCCGTCGATTTCCTTGGGCACGGCCCTCGGTGGGGCTTCCCATTTCCACAGCAGCTTGCCCGTCGCCTCATCG
>JANLFZ010000100.1:3531-15132 GCA_024653385.1 Thermoguttaceae bacterium
CGAGTCAGACGAACACGCCGTTCGTGCCTTCCAGGCCGCCCAGGAAAACCCTGCCGCCGGCGACCGACGGGGTCGAGTAGAAGGCGTCGCAGACCTTGACTCCCCACCGCACGTTTTTCGACGTGGCAAGATCGATGGTCCGCTCGGCGCCGCGTTTGACCCCGGGGACGAACGAATCGGGCAGGCCGGTCTCGTGCGACACCATGTTCTTGCCCGGGGTGCCGCACCACTGAGGCCAATCGCCGGCCAGCACGCCTTGGCCAAACAGGGCCCACAAAAAACTCAACGCAGACAGCAAGCCGACCACCCGGGGCACGGTTCTTCTCCTTCGGGCCAATGCGTTCTTTGGGCAGACACCATGATAGAGCCGGTCTTGCCGGACACAAGCCCGAGGTACCACTTGACGTGCCCTCTGCTTTGGGTATGCTTAAGTGCTTTCGCCCATCGAGTGGCCTTGCCCGAGCGCCTTAACTAGCAGAGTCTACTGGGTTTACCGAATGCCGACATTCAACCAGCTCGTCCGGAAGAAGCGCCGCCCGCAGCACCGTTCGACGAAGGCTCCGGTGCTCGACCGCTGCCCACAAAAACGGGGGGTCTGTCTTCAGGTAAAGACCATGACTCCCAAGAAGCCGAACTCGGCCTTGCGCAAGATCACTCGGGTGCGCCTGAGCAATGGCAAGGAGGTGACGGTGTACATTCCTGGGGAAGGGCACAACCTCCAGGAGCACTCGATCGTGCTGGTTCGCGGCGGTCGTATCCGCGACCTGCCGGGTGTTCGGTATCAGGTGGTGCGGGGTACGCTGGACGCGCTGGGCGTCGAGGGGCGTCAACAATCGCGGAGCCGCTACGGGGCCAAGAAGGGCGTCAAGAAGGCCGCCGGCAAGTAACCCCCGCCGTTTCGGGTTTCGAGACAGGATACCACGATGGGTAAGATCACCGCCAGCAAAGAGAAACTCGGCCCCGATCCGAAGTTCGGCTCGGTTCTGGCCAGCAAGTTCATCAACTCGATGATGTGGAACGGCAAGAAGAGCGTCTCCCAACGCATCTTCTACGACGCACTGGACATCATCAAGGAGAAACTCCCCGACAAGGACCCGTTGGAGGTGTTCACCACGGCCGTCGAGAACGTCAAGCCGAACATCGAGGTGCGTTCGAAGCGCGTCGGCGGGGCCAGCTACCAGGTGCCGATGCAGGTCAACCGCAACCGCCAACTCTCGTTGGCCATCCGCTGGATCCTCGCGGCCTGCCGCGAGAAGAAGGGCCGGCCCATGCACGAGAAGCTCGCTGCCGAGCTGATCGCCGCGTACAACCGCGAAGGCGTGGCGTACACCAAACGCGAAAACGTGCACCGCATGGCCGACGCGAACAAGGCGTTCGCGCATTTCGCGTGGTGACCGAATGCCGCGGCGGATCGTGCCGTCGGGCTTCCACTCAGTCCGTCCGTCCAGCGGCGCTTGGGCACGCGGTTGGCCGCTTGCGGGATGCCTCGCGTTGACCACCGGTGCCGTCGCGCCCTGATCCGGTCGCCCACCCCGGCCACCGCATGGTGCTCGAGCGCGCCGCGCTAGCGTCGCGGGCCCGAGCGTTTCTTGCCGCGATCGGGTCGGTGTGCTACCCTCAAGGCTTCGTGTCCCCCAAGTCCCTGCGAACCGGAGCGTCTCATGGGAGAACCGGCGGTCCACACGGTCAAAACGAGCCTCCAGATCAGCGGACTCGATCTGGCCGTCATCGTGGCGTACCTGGCGGGCATCGTCGGACTGGGCTGCTGGGCGTGGTTTCGCCGCAAAGGCGCCCAAGGCAGCGATTACTTCCTGGCCGGCAAGTCGCTCTCCTGGGTGATGATCGGCCTGGCCCTGTTCGCCACGAACATCTCGACGATCCACCTCGTGAGCTTCGCCCAGAACGGATTCACCTCGGGCCTGACCTACGGCAACTACGAGTGGATGGCGGCCTTCACCCTGGTCGTTCTGGCCGTGTTCTTCGCCCCGTTCTACCTGCGGGCCAAGGTGGCCACGCTGCCCGATTTCATGGAGAAACGCTATAGCCCCGGCAGCCGCAACTACCTGGCCGTGCTGTCGATCTTCTCGGCGATCATGGTCCACATCGGGTTCTCGCTCCACACCGGGGCGATCGTGCTCGAAGGGACGATCCTCCCTTCGTTCATGGAGAACCCCTCGGGCCCCTGGGTCCATTTCGGCACGATCCTTGGCCTCTGTGCCGTGACGGCCGTCTACACGATCGTCGGCGGCCTGTTGGCCGTCGTGCTCACCGAGTCGCTCCAGACGATCATCCTGCTGGCCGGCTCGATCTGCATCACGCTGATCGGCCTTGACATGATCGGCGGCTGGACGGGCCTCAAGGAGAGCGTCCACCCGGTGAACCTCTCGATCCTCCGGCCGAGCACCGACCCGACGGGCGTGACCTGGTACGCGGTGTTCCTGGGCTATCCCGTGCTGGGCATCTGGTACTGGTGTACCGACCAGACGATCGTGCAGCGCGTGCTGGGGGCCAAGGACGAGAACCACGCCCGCATCGGCCCCTTGTTCGCCGGGTTCATCAAGATCCTGCCGGTGTTCCTCTTCGTGCTGCCGGGCATCATCGCCCTGGGGTTGGTTAACAAAGGGATCATCGACCCCTTGCCCACCAACCCCGACGGCTCGCCCGCCACCGACCAGACCTATACGCACTTGATCAAGGCGATTCTCTGGCCGGGGATGCGCGGGGTGGTCATCGCCGCGATGCTGGCGGCCCTGATGAGCACCGTGGCCGGGGCTTTGAACTCGATCGCCACGCTCTTCAGCTACGACATCTACAAGCGCTGGCGTCCCGACGTCGACGACCGACGCCTGGTGTGGATCGGCCGCGTGGCCACGTTCGCGGCGATGCTCGTGGCGATCGGCTGGTCGATGGTGCTGGCCCGCAGCAAGACCACGATCTTCCAGGCGATGGTCGACGTGTTCCCCGCCGTTGCCCCGCCCACCGCCGTGGTCTTCCTCTGGGGCGTGTTCTGGCGGCGCGCCTCGGCCAAGGCCGCGTTCTGGACCCTCATCGGCGGCTCGATCGTCGGCCTGTGCATCTCGCTGGCCAAGATCGCCACCGAGGACGGCCGCACGCTGGCCGATCCGGCCGGGCTGGCGGCCCAGTTCCTGGGCATCAACAGCCTCTTCATGGCCTTCTTGCTCTTCGCCGCCGAGTCGGTCTTCCTCGTCCTGGCGTCGCTCGTGTTTCCCCACCAGCACACGGCCGAGAGCGAGGCCTTGGTTTGGAAATCGCCGTGGCAGGCCCTGCGCCGCGACGAGAAAACATGGCGCGGGTTGTTGGATTTCCGCGTGGCGTCGGTGCTCTTGGTGGTGACGATGGTGGCACTCTACGCCTGGTTCTCGGACGACACCGAGTACCTGCCCTTCGGCGGCAAGGTGACGCTCGACGGCCGGCCCGTCGTCGGCGCGGTCGTGGTGCTCGATACCGACCGCGACGTGCTCGACGCCGAACTCCCGACCGGACCGGACGGCCGGTACGAGTTCGGCACCAAGCAACGGGCCGGCGGCGCCCCGGCCGGCACTCGCTACCGCGTGCGCGTCGAGCCGCGCTGGGATTATCTGGTGCGCGTCGACTCCGACGAGGCGGGCGAGGCCGAGACCGTGCTGGCGGCCGTCCCGACCGGCACGTCCATCGAGCAGCTCACCTCGGGCAGCACGCGGACGTTCCTTCTGGCCGGCCCGAAGCCGCAGACCATCGAGGTCGACGCCCGGGCCAAGGTCGAGATCCGCCGCGCCACCGCGGTGCCCGAGCGCTATCGTAGGTTCGAGACGTCGGGCCTCGAGGTCCGCGTGCCGGACCGTCCCGCACCGTGCGACCTGCCCCTGAAGCGAAACGGGGACGCAGCTGGCATGGCCAGAAGCGTGGCCGATCGTCCAAGCGGCATTGTACATCAACCGCCGGGTGCCGCTGGCGTGTCGCCCGTGGGAAGCGGCAATGCCGCGTCGCCTCTGCCGAGATGACCCCGCGCTGCGGCAAGGTCTCCGGACCCTCTCCCGCGTGCGGGCGAGGGGAGGCAAACGCCCTCACCCCCGAACCTTCTGGCGCATAGAAGCGAGGGAAGAACAGGGGCCGCCGGATGCGCCCCAGAGGGGTCGGTGGGCAGTGCCGGTTTCGGACAGATCCTCAGCGGACCGAGAACCCGACCCCGACATGCGGACCGCGATGGTATCCGTGGTAATGGTAGCGCCACGGCGGCGGATACCAATACGGATCGTAGTAATACTCTTCGACAATCACGGGACGTGGCGGCGGGGCCGGCACGGCGACGGACTGGCTCGGCGGCGGGGAATCCTGCATGGTCCGAATCACATTCGGGCTGACGCCCTGCTGCTGAAGTTGAATCAGGTCGGGCGTCTGAAGCGGCCTGGCCACGCCGTTGGCCCGGATGTGGTTGATGATGAGGTCCTCGGCAACGCCAGCCCGGGTCATGGCGATCACATCGTCCAGCGTCACTGCCCCTGGAGCAAGGGGCTGGTGGAGATGTTGCTCGATCATGGCGCGGTTTCGAGCTTCCATTTCGTCCATGCTGTTTCCGATCAGGGCACCGGACAAGGCCCCGACGCCGGCTCCGATCGCGGTTCCGGCCCCGGTGTTGCCGGTGGCGTGTCCAACCAGGGCGCCCACTCCGGCACCACCCAAACCACCGATCAGCGCCCCCCGATCGGCGTGGTATGGCGAGTAGCATCCACTGCATAGGGTAATGCCGGTCCATGCGAAGACGGCCAGAAGCAGAGCGGGAACAGGGCGATTCATGGCAAGGCTTCCTGCCGAACGGTCTCGATAGGGGGGTGGGTCGGTTGGCGGTCAAAGCGAGCAGAACGGGCGATTATGCGAGTTGGTCACCGATGCGTCAAGAAAACCTGGAAAGGCTGGGTGATGCGGGAAGAGAAAGCGGTCTCTTATGGCGGGAAGCCGTTGCTGCCCCATGTTTCCAGACCTTCCAAGTTGTCTGCAACGTGGGTGGTTTTTCTTTTTTGCCCCTATTCCCTCCGCCTTGCGGCCCTCTTGCCTGCGGGTTAGAATGCCCTGACTGGGATTTGTGGCCGCTTGCAGCCAAAATCTGCTAAAGTGCCGTCGCCAACTCCGGTCCTCGGGTGGTTGGCGATTCAACGAAGCCGGATTGAGACAAGCCTGCCGCGACCCCTGTCGCGGTTTTTTTGTTCTTGCACCCGACCTGCGACTGAGCACCACCATGACGAATCACCCGAGTCCTTTCGATTCGAACGGCCGCCGCTACGGGCCTTCGACCCAGGCGGTTCACGCCGGGGAAGACCGCGTGAAGTTCGGCTTTTCGATGACGGATCCGATTTTCTGCGCGGCCACGTACACCTTCGCCAACACCCAGGCGTTGATCGACTACGTGCAACAGAAGCAGCCTCGCGAGGAATACGGACGCTACGGCAATCCGAGCGAGAAGGTGGTCGAGCGCAAGCTGGCGGCCTTGGAGGGCGGCACCGCGGCGCTGCTCTATTCGACCGGGATGGCGGCGGTGGCGGGCTTTCTCTTGGCCAAGCTCCAAGCCGGCGACGAAATCGTGTTGTTCGACGAGTGCTACCACCGTACGCGGGAGCTGTGTACCAAACACCTCGCCAAGTTCGGCGTGATCACGCACCAGGTTCCGGCGTGCGACTACGAGCGCATGGAAGCGGCGATCAACCCTCGCACGCGCTTGCTGATCAGCGAGTCGCCCACGAATCCGCATCTGAGCGTGGTCGATCTCGAGCGCTTCGCGGCGCTGGGCAAGAAGTACGGGGTCGAAACGCTCATCGACGCCACGCTGGCCACGCCATACAACGTGCGCCCGCTGGAGTACGGGGTCGATTACGTGCTGCACTCGTGCACGAAGTACCTCGGCGGCCACAATGATCTGTTGGCCGGGGCGATCGTCTCGACCGAAGAGAAGCTCGAGCCGGTGCGTAAGCTCCGCGGCGTGCTGGGAATAATCAACGCGCCGCACAACATGTACCTGTTGCTCCGTGGGCTAAAGACCTTCGAGCTGCGCATGCAGCGCCACAACGAGAACGGGCAGGCCGTCGCCGAGTTCCTCAGCCGCCACCCGCGCATCGAGAAGGTCTACTACCCTGGGTTACCAAGCCACCCCCATTACGAGGTCGCGCGTCGGACGATGCGCGGTTTTGGTGGTTTGGTGACATTCCAGGTGAAGGACGCCGACTGGCGGGCCACGGCGGCGGTGGTCGACGCGCTGCGCATTCCGCGGATCGGGCCCAGTCTGGGAGGCGTCGAATCGTTGGTCGAGCAGCCCATTTTCATGAGCTACCACGACTTCACGCCCGAGCAGCGGCAGGCCGTGGGCATTTACGACAACATGATCCGGCTCTCGTGCGGCATCGAGAACCCCGAGGACCTCACGGCCGATCTCGCCCAGGCATTGGACCATTCGGCTGCGGGCCAATAAGGGCTTGCAGGACAGAAGCAGACGGCAAGCAAGCGGGCCTTGTCACGTTCGGTTCGGCGCGTGCGCCAGGAACGCCCGAAGGATCGGAATCACGCGGTCGGGGGCATCTTCCAGGACATAGTGACCCGCGCCATCGAGCCGGTGGACCTCGGCCTGGGGAAAGAACTCGATAAAGCGTTCCAGGAACCGCGGGGTAAAGCACCAGTCGTCCATGCCCCAGATCAACAGCACCGGCCGGTCGCGGAATTGCGGCAAGCCCGCCTCGATGTCGGCCAGGGTCTGGTAACTGGGGTGCTTGGGTCCCAAGGGGATATCCATCACGAATCGGCGGATAGCCGCCCGGTGGCGCCACGAGTCGTAAGGGGCGAGGTATCCGGCCCGGACCGCGGGCGTCATGCACTGGCGCCGCGTGACGGTCAACCGCAGCGCGGCCCGGGCGAACAGGTTCAGCCCTTGGATCGCCACCGCGCTGAGGATGGGAATGTGCCCGAGCCGGATCAACCTCGGGCAGTGCTCGGACCGGAAGGCGGCCGTGTTCAAGAGCACGAAGCGCGAGAACCGGTCCGGCGCCGCCACGGCAGCGCCCATGCCGATCGCCCCGCCCCAGTCGTGCGCCACCAGCGTGATCTCGCGGAGGTCCAGGGCCTCGACAAGCCGGCCGAGATCGCGGATGCGCCGGGCCAGGCGATAGGGGTACTCGCGCGGGCTGGGTTTGTCCGAAAGTCCGCAGCCGATATGGTCCACGGCGACCACGCGGTGCGTCGGTCGCAGCGCCTTGACGACCTCGCGCCAGAAAAACGACCAGGTGGGGTTGCCGTGGACCAACAACAGCGGCGGGCCGCTCCCCTCGTCGAGATAGTGCAGCCCGTGCCCGTCGATCTCGAGCCAGTGCGAGGCAAACGGGTAAAGCGAGCGCCAATCGTGTGCATCAGGCATGGTTTTCTCAAGTGGCCGGGCGTTGGGCTTGCCTGCCGCGCGACGGGGGGCGGCGGTCCCTTTCCAAGTCGGCGACGAACGCTGCTTTCTCGCCGGTGGCCGCAATCGCCGGCACGAAAGAGCACGCCCGGCCCCGAGCATCCGCCAGGCTACTGGCGGTTGGATCCCTCGCGTGGATACCACTCGCGCACGCGAATTTCGACGCCCGAGTCGGCGCCCACGAGCCGCTGGAGCTTTTCGAGGTCGGCCATGGTGCCGTCGCTGTTGCGGAAGTGGTAGGGGTAGACGATCTTGGGCTTGAACTCGCGGATCGCACGGGCCGCCTGCTCGACGCTCATCGTGTACGGCAGATTCATCGGCAAGAAGGCCACGTCGACGCCGGTGAGCTTGCACATTTCAGGCGTGCCCTCGGTATCGCCCGCAACGTAGACCGTCTTTCCGCCCAGACGGAGCAAATACCCCACGCCGCGGCCCTTGGGGTGGAACTTCTGCCGCTGGGCCGTGACGTTGTAGGCAGGGAACGCTTCGACGGCGATGCCGCCTATCTCGATCTTCTTGCCCTCGGTGGCGATCGTCACCGACTGGGCCAAGGGGCCCTGGGGCAGTTTCTCGGCAACCGCCTTGGGGGCGATGATCCGCACCTGCCCTCCCCCCGAAAGCAGCTCCTCAAGCGTGGCAGCGTCGAGGTGGTCGCCGTGGATGTCGGTGACCAGCACGAGATCGGGCTTGGGCAACCCGGCCAAGCCTTTGGCCCCGCCCACCGGGTCGACGTACACGGCCTTGCCGGCCCACTGGAGCACGAATGTCGCATGATGGACCGGGTAGACGACCAGATCGCCCTGCACCGTCGCGATGCGGTCGCCGGCCCGTTGCGACTCGGCGGCCTGGACAAGAGCGGCCAAAGAGCCCAACCAGACAACCAACGCGAATTTTGAGAACGGGGGACGCATGGGACTACCCTCACCTGAGGCGCGTGCAAACCCAGCGAGCGATTATGACGTGCGCGGCGCGTTCGGGTCAAGCACCTGGGAAAAGCCCGCACCTTCGACGCTTGGCGGCGTAGATACCAGGCCGAGGGCCGTGGCCCAGCAAGAGAGAGCCCCAAGAGGCGCCGCCCGGATTCGAACCGGGGATGGCGGATTTGCAATCCGCTGCCTTAGCCGCTTGGCTACGGCGCCTTGTCCGAAGGTAGATCGTCTGAACCCCTCGGTGACAATAAGGCGAATCATATCAAATCGACGGGAAGGGTGGAAGAGGCGGCAAGAACCGGTCGCGCCGTCGGGCTCGAAGCGATGCGAGATCCTCCCTAAGTGGATATGAGACCCCCCTTGCGATTGGGGCTACTGTGATTTTGGAGAGGTCGCGTCTGCCGATCGCTTTCTGCACTCGCCAAGGGCTTGGCCCCCTTCCGTCGCAAAGTGGTTGGAGTGCCATGGGTTGCTTGGCGCGACATGTGGAGGCGGAATAGAATTGTGGGGGCACAGGCTCTTCTGGTGAGGGGGCCGGCCATGGAATCGACGCTCCGGCCGACGCGCGCGAGGCTGTTGGTGTTGGGCCTGCTGGCGTTCGTGGCAGGCTTGGCAGTGTTTAGTGGGGGGCTGATTGTGTGGCCCTCGAAGATGCTTGAGTCCGACGCGGAAGACGTGGCCCAGGCGGCGCAGCCGCCATCCGAGCCCGCTGCCCAGGCGGACCAGCCGGCCGCCACGGCCGAGCCCGAGGTCTACGTTCAGCGCCGCCGGGACATGGTCGAGTACCAGCTTCGGGCGCGCGATATCACCGACCCGCGAGTCCTGGAGGTCATGGGCCGGGTCCCCCGGCATCGGTTCGTCTCCGAGGAACAGCAGCGCCGCGCCTACGAGGACCATCCGCTGCCCATCGGCCACGATCAGACGATCTCGCAGCCGTATATCGTGGCCCTGATGACCCAACTGGCCGCGCCGAAGCCGGGCGACCGCGCTTTGGATATCGGGACCGGCTCGGGCTACCAGGCCGCGATCCTCGCCGAGTTGTGCAAGGAGGTCTACAGCATCGAGATCGTCCAGCCGCTGGCCGAGACTGCCAAGAAGCGGCTTGCCCAGTTGGGCTACCGGAACATCACGGTGCGGTCGGGCGACGGGTACCGGGGATGGCCGGAGCACGCGCCATTCGACGTGATCGTTCTCGCGGCCGCGCCCAACCACGTGCCGCAACCGCTGATCGACCAACTCGCCCCGGGCGGCCGGCTGGTGCTGCCCGTCGGCGGATATCCCCAGCAGCTCACGCTGATCACGAAGCAGGCCGACGGCACCGTGCGCCGCCGAACCATTGCTCCGGTGATGTTCGTGCCGATGACCGGCGAAGCGCAGAGGCAACGAAAGGGCCCGGCAGACGAGAAACGGAGCAACCCGGGACAGGACAACAATCTTTAAGCCCTCACCGGGCGTACCAGGCGGCCAGGCGGGCCAGGCCCGCGCGGCGCGACATGGCCGCCACTCGAAGTCGATGCCGCCGCCCGGCCAGTGGGGCATAGGTTTCGCCCCGATCGAGCATCGCGACCACCTCGATGGCATCGTCGACCTCCGGCGACCGGTTCTCGCACGCCAGACGCAAGGTCCACATGGCCACGGGAAATCCCAGCGCCATGGCCCGGAAGCTCTCGACGACCGGCCAACTCCGCCGTGCGAGCACCGAAAACCGCAGCGACGCGACCGCCGCTTCGAACCAGCGATTGATGGGCCGCAGCACGGCCTCGCCCAGTGGTCCCAGCGCACGTTCCAGCGACTCGAACGTGGCCTGGGGAAACGGCAGCCCCTGCCGCAAGGCCGTTCCGCTTCCCCGATGGAACCGCGCTGCCTCGACCAGCAGACGCCAACGGGCTTTCCATGAGTCGTCGGGCGTATAGCGCGGGTGGAGACTGAGGTACTCGAACACGGTCTGCCGGAAAAGCCTCGCGGTGCGTGGGTCCGGGGCCTGCCGGTTCTGAAAGAGATACCCCGCGTCGCGCACTGCCGCGACCTCGAGCATCGACGCCAGCTCGACCAAACGGCTCCCTTCCAGCCGGTCGAGCCGGCAGGTTTCAAGTAGATCGCAGAACTCCAGGGCGTGGACCAGGCGGCGGACCAACGGGTAGGTCGCATCGAGCACCAGCCGCCCCAGGGCGTCGGCCACCACGAGAACATCGTTCCACGACGATCGACGTCCGCGCACGAGCGGCGGGGGGGCCGCCGGCCGGGGGCGGTCTTGCCATCGCTCGACCAGGTCGCGTGCCATGGCGCGGTGCTCGTCCATGGCCCGTCCCCGGTCCGCTGCCGCCGACGGGCAGAACCGCCGCAAGGTGACGTAGGCGAACTGGTCCAACGGCACGATCTGAAGCGGGAACATCTGGCACACCAGCGGCTTGGCTTCCATGCCGAAGTCGCGGTGGATGCGGCAGCGCCCGTCGGACAAGAGGAAGATGCAGCTTCCGTCGGGCCGCTTGGCCAGGTGATGGCCCCCCCGCAGCAGACCGCGGCGCACCACGATCGCCTGGCCTCGGTAATCGGGATGCTCGTCCCATCGTTGGGAGCAGAGCCGCCGGAGGTCGTCGGCATCGAGTTCGACGATCGTTCCGCGGCAACACAGCCCGCAGCCGTGGCAGTCCCACCGCTCGACGATTGGCAGCGTTCGGACAGGCAGACTCATGCTACGCTCCGGCCAGCACGACGACGGCCGACTGGCCCTGGGGGGTGCGATTGACAAGCACGGCCGACCGCCGGGCAAGCGCCCGGGGCTCGCGCACGACATCGACGGGGCACAACGGGTCGGGGCAGCGGTAGTTGAGCGTTGGCGGCGTCCACCCCGACTCGAGGCCCACCAGGCTGACGACGGCCTCGACCGTCCCGGCACCGGCCCCGAGATTGCCGAAGAAACTCTTGGGGGCGGTCACCGGCACACCGGGTAGCGCGTCGGCCAGGGCCTGGGCCTCGCGCGCGTCGTCTTCGACGGTGCTGGCGCCGTGGGCGTTGATGTGGCCCACGTCCCGGGGATCGAGCCTCGCCTGGGCCAGCCCTTGGCGGATCGCCCTCGCCAGCCCCGCATCGCCCGGGCCGGCCCGCGACGGCGGATCGAAGGCGGCCGACCAGCCCAGCAACCGCGCGACGATCCGGGCGCCGCGCGCCTCGGCATGGCGCCGCGTTTCGAGGACCAGCGCGCCGGCCCCCTCGCCTCGCACTTCGCCGTCGCGCCGGGCG
>JANLFZ010000101.1 GCA_024653385.1 Thermoguttaceae bacterium
AATTTTCGGACGTCATCCCGCCAACTGGAGACGCCCCCGCGATGATCGAGCCGGTGCTGACACGGGTCGAGGCAGGACATAGCCTGTCGATGGACGAGATGACATCGACGATCGGGCTTGTCATGGAGGGGCGCTGTACGGACGACGAGATTGCCCGGCTGCTGTTGGCCCTGCGTCGCAAGGGGGAGACTGTGGAGGAAATCGCGGGCGCCGCCGCCGCGATGCGCCGGCATGTGGTGCCCATCCGCACGATGCGCACGGACGTGCTCGACACGTGCGGCACCGGCGGCGACGGCTCGCGCACGTTCAACATCAGCACCGCGGCCGCGCTGGTTGCTGCGGCCGCGGGCGTGCCCGTGGCCAAACACGGCAACCGCGGCATCACCAGCCGGAGCGGATCGGCCGACGCGCTGGCGGCCCTCGGCGTGAACATCGAGGCCGACGTGGCCCGGGTCGAGGAATGTCTGGAGGAACTGGGGATCTGCTTTTGCTTCGCCCCCCTGTTGCACCGCGCGATGAGGCACGTGGCAGCCGTGCGCAAACGCCTCGGCGTGCCCACGATCTTCAACCTCCTCGGTCCCTTGGCCAATCCGGCAGGGGCGCCGTTTCAGTTGCTTGGCGTGGGCCGCGCCGAGATCCAGCCGCTGTTGGCCGAGGCGTTGACCCTGCTGGGGGTGCGCCGGGCGGTGGTCGTGCATGGCGAGGACGGGCTCGACGAGGTGACCCTCACCGGTCCGACGCAAGCCATCGAGGCATCGGCCGGGCAGATACGTGCGTTTCGCTGGCACCCGTCGGATTTCGGTCTGGCCTGCGCCCCGCTCGATACGATCGTGGTCGATGGACCTGACCAGAGTGCGGCGTTGCTTCGGCGAGTGCTCCGCGGCGAGCGAGGCATTGCCCGCGATATCGTCATCGCCAACGCCGCAGCCGCCCTCTGGACGGCCGGCCGTTGCGCCTCGCCGCTTCTCGGGGCTGGTTTGGCCGCCGAAGCGATCGACAGCGGCGCGGCCGAATCGCTCTTGGCAAGGCTGATCGAACGGACCAATCGGGCCGCGGCACGCGGCTGACCGGTCTACACCAGGAGAAGCAACCCCATGCGACCTCGCGACAAGGTTCCGCAAGTCCGACCCCTGGCGCGGCGCGCGTTGCTCCGCGCCGGCCTTTCCGCAGTCAGCGTGCCGTGGTTCATCCCGGGGCATGCATTGGGGAAAGCGGCGGTTCCCGCGCCAAGCGAGCGGGTGACCGTCGCCGTCCTGGGGGTGGGTGGGCGCGGCCGGGCGCATCTCGAGGCGTTCGTCCACGAGAGCCAGGTGGTGGCCGTGGCCGACCCTCAGGCCGATCGACGCCGCGCGGCCCAAACCCGTGTCGATGCCCACTATGCCCAGGCGCACGGCCAAGGCTCGTACCGCGGCTGCGCGGCGTACAACGATTTCCGCGACGTCTTGGCCCGAGACGATGTCGACGCGGTCTCGATCTGCACGCCGGACCACTGGCACGCGGTGCAGGCCATCGCCGCGGCCAAGCGCGGCAAGGACGTGCTGTGCGAGAAGCCGCTGAGCGTTACCTTGGCCGAAGGACGCGCGGTGTGCGAGGCGATGCATCGCTATGGCCGGGTCTTCCAGCACGGCACCCAGCGGCGGAGCGAGCGGGCGTTCGCCTTCGCCTGCGAACTGGTGCGGAACGGGCGGATCGGCCGGTTGCATACGGTGCGGGTATCGTCGGAGCCCAGTCACGCCAACCCGAATGACCCTCCCGCGCCCGTGCCCGAGGGATTCGACTACGACCTGTGGCTTGGTCCGGCCCCCTGGGCGCCCTATAGTCCCCGGCGATGTGTTACTCCGTGGTGGTACTTCATCGCGGATTACACGATCGGCTTCGTGGCGGGGCAAGGGGTCCACTTCACCGACATTGCCCAGTGGGGCTTGGGAACCGACGACACGGGGCCGGTCGAGATCGAGGGCCGCGGCGAGTTCCCCAGCGACGGCCTCTGCGACACCGCGATCGGGTGGCACGTCGAGATGACCTTCGCCAACGGAGTGAAACTCGTCTACGACGACGATCGCGCGTTCCCGATGGGGGTGATCTTCGAGGGCACCGAGGGCAAGGTCCACGCCCTGTGCAGCGGCGTGTCGGCTGAGCCCAAGGAGCTGATGAGCACGACGTTCGCCCCCGGCGAGGTCCGGTTGCAGCGTCCCCGGCTGCACATCGCCGATTTCATCCACAGCGTGAAGACTCGGGAAGCGACCGCCGCCCCGGTCGAAGCGGCCCACCGGGCCACGTCGCTGTGCCATCTCGCGCACATCGCCATGCTGACCGGGCGCAAGCTGCGCTGGAACCCGCAGGCCGAACAGTTTCTCGACGACCCCGAGGCGAATCGGCTTCTTTCGCGGGCGATGCGTGTCCCCTGGCATCTCTGACCGGTTGTCTTGAACCCGAACGGGGCTCCGGCATCGCGGGCACTCCGCTGCGGCAAGGTCTTCCGGTGGCGTCTCATCGCCGTGGACGCGGCCATCGAGGCGGCGCCAACACCAGCGTTGCCAAGACCACGGCGGCGAAGACGCTATAGACGATCGTCAACACCCACTCCGGGATATCCCAGAAGGTGATCGCGTTGGCCCAGCGACCGACGAAACTTGCCTCGGAAACCGTCTCGCCCGCTTGTGCTCGCAAGTAGTCCTCCAGCGTAGTGAGCGGGCAAGGCACGCCCAAGTAGGACTCGAGCACGACCACGACGATCATCAGGAAATGCAGGGTGCGGAACCAGAAGTTGCGCACCCAACCCCAACGCAAGGCAAGGCCCACGTAGATGGCCACGAGCCCAAGCACCACCGCGAGCACATAGCCCGCGTGGAGGGCCACGACCAGGTCGGCCAGACAGCGGTAAGTGCTCATGATGGAAGGCCACGCGATTGGCACGAGGGCCCCCGGGCCCTAACCTCGACGCTCGCGACGCGGGACCGGTTGCGCACCTTTCCCGAAACGTTGACGGTAGGCGCGGAACGCATTCGGAAGAAATCGCACAAGATCGCTGGCAATGATCGACTCTTGTCCCAGTTCGGCTTCGGCGAGATCTCCGGCAAGGCCGTGCAAGTAAACGCCGAGCCTCGCCGCGTCGAAGGGCGACAGGCCCTGGCAAGCCAGCGCGGTGATCAGGCCCGTCAAGACATCGCCCGACCCGCCGGTGGCCATCCCGGGATTCCCCGATGTGTTGTTGATCCACTGCCGCTGTCCGTCGGTCACCAAGGTGCGATGTCCCTTCAAGACCACAATCGTGCCGGTGCGAGCGGCCAGATCGACCGCGGCCGGCGGACGTTGCTCGGGGGGAACGCGGGCGACGCCCAAGAGCCGGGCGAACTCGCCCGGGTGGGGCGTGAGAATCCGCGGACCGCCGCCCTGGCCGAGGGCCTCGGGGCGACTCGCCAGGGCGTTCAGTGCATCGGCGTCGACCACCATGGGCTTGTCCACGTGCCGGTACAGCCAAGGCACGAGTCGGTCCAGCGACAAGGAACGTCCCAACCCCGGGCCCATTCCGACCACGGTCGCGGCGGCGGCGGACTGGAGGATCTGTTGTCGGGCATCGAACGACAGCCGGCCGGCGCGGTCGCACGCCAGCGCGACCGTCATATACGAAGGTTCAAAGGACGCGACCACCTCCAAACACGGTTTGGGGACACCCAGGCGGACCAAGCCGGCGCCTCCGCGCAAGGCGGCCATGCCGGCCAGCGCCACCGCGCCGACCATACCTTTGGAACCACCCACGATCAGGGCGAGGCCGAAATCGCCCTTGTGGCTGTCTGGCGGTCGAAGGGGTAAGAGCGGAAGGTCGATCATGGGCGATCGCGTTTTTGGGAGGCGTTTCGCGCGATGAGTCCGGCGATGTACCCCCCCTTGAAGCCCGCATCGATATTGACCACGGTCACATTCGCAGCGCAGCTATTGAGCATGCTCAGCAAGGCCGCGACCCCGCCGAAACTCGCGCCGTAACCGACACTGGTGGGAACGCCAATCACGGGGCAATCGACGTATCCACCGACCACGCTGGGCAAGGCTCCTTCCATGCCGGCGACCACGACCACCGCGTCGGCGCTCTGAAGGTGATGCAGGTTGGCCCGCAAACGATGGGGCCCGGCCACGCCAACATCCTGGACCATCCTGACCTCGGCACCGGTCCAAAGGGCGGTCTCCCGGGCCTCTTCGGCCACGGGAAGATCGCTCGTGCCCGCCGTGACCACCGTAACCCGGCCGGGCCGGACGCTACGGAGATCGTCCGTGCCCGCGCGATCCGCGGGGCGAGGTATTCGAAACGTGCGTCCGATCGGGTTGTAAACCCCCGTGGGGAACTTCGGGAGCAACTCGGCGGCTTGCTCGGCCGACATGCGCGTGGCGAGCACCTCTTCGCCGCTTTCCAGCAGCGTCCGGAAGATCCGCTCCATGACGGCCGTGGTCTTGCCTTGCGAAAAGACCACCTCGGGAAAGCCGCACCGCCGGGCACGATCCAAGTCGAGTTGCGCCTCGCCGATATCCGCGATGGACGGCATTTGCACCTGTCGCGCGAACTCGGCCGCCGAGATTTCTCCCCCCAACAGACGATTGGCCAACGCTTCGATTTCATGGGTGTTCATGTGGTTCATCGTAACGCCCGGTGGGGGTCCTGGAAACTGGTTGGCGAGCCCTGGCGGTTCGCCCAGCCGAATCTCTATAATACCCGCCTTTGCCCAGGTCTGCGCCGGCAAGTCCCCCCACGATTGCTTAGAGCAAGCGGAATGCCTCGGTGGGAGCAATGCGATGAGCGACCGGTTTTTTGAGCGACGCGAGCGGCTCCGTCGGGTGGTGCGCAAGGAACAGGCCGACGCCCTGTTGGTGACCGACGTGACCAACGTCACCTACCTGACCGGCTTCACGGGCGACGACAGCTTCTTGGTGGTTCGGCGCGATGGAGACATCCTCATCAGCGACGGGCGCTACACGATTCAATTAGACGAAGAATGCCCCACCCTGGACCGGTATATTCGCGCGCCCGGTTTTCCGATGCACAAGGCCGTCGCTAAGGTGTTGGCAGATGGAAAGATCTGTCGCCTTGCGATCGAGTCGGCCTCGATCAGCGTGCAATTGCGCGACGCGATTGCCGGGGAGTTGCCCAACCTCGAATGGCGATCGACCTCGAACCTGGTCGAACGGCTTCGCTGGATCAAAGACCGGGGCGAAATTGCCCAAATTCGCCAGGCTGTGCGCCTTGCCGAAAGAGGCTTCGAGGTGCTCAAGGCCACGCTTTGCGGCGACAAGACCGAGAAGCTGGTGGCCGACGAGCTGGAACATCAAATGCGGTTGTTCGGTGCCAGGGGTGCGGCGTTCGCGTCGATTGTTGCGACAGGCCCCCGAGCGGCGTTGCCTCACGCCCATCCTGGTGGTTATCGCGTCGACTCGGGCGGTGTGTTGTTGGTCGACTGGGGGGCGGACGGTGGCCTGTACAAGAGCGACTTGACGCGGATTCTCGTGACCGGTAGAATCTCGCCCGAAATTGAGAAAGTATATGGAGTTGTGTTGAAAGCCCAGCTCAAGGCGATTGCGGCGATCCGCCCCGGGATCCCGGCTGCCCGCGTCGATCGCATCGCTCGGGCGGTGATTGACAAGGCCGGGTATGGGCAGTACTTCGGGCACGGTTTGGGCCACGGGCTTGGTTTGCAGGTCCATGAAGAACCGCGCATGAATCCCACGTCCCAGACGATCTTGGAGGCGGGAATGGTCGTCACCGTGGAGCCTGGGGTCTACTTGCCCGGCCGGTTCGGCATTCGGATCGAGGACGATGTGTTGGTGACGCGTGACGGGCACGAGGTGCTCAGCCGTCTCCCGAAGCAATTCGACGAGGTGGTGGTGGCCCTGAGCGAACGGTACAAGTGAGACGAGCGGGGCACAGACACGCTGCTGGCAGGGGAGTATTGCATGGCCGAGGGTCCGCCGAATCCGGAGGTGTTCGACGTTGAACGAATTCGCCGTCTCGTGGAGTTGATGAACGAGCATGGGTTGACCGAGATCAATCTGCGTCACGGCGACGAGCGGATTCAGTTGCGTCGGGGCGCGGAGCCGAACACGTTGGGCCCAGTGGTGGCGCCCGCCCTGCCCGTGGCGGTTCCGAGCCCGGTGCCCCCTCCAGCGAAGGCGTCTCCCCCCGCCGCCGCGGAGGCCCCGCCGACGGAAGAGAAGCACGTTGCGGTCATCAAGAGCCCCATGGTGGGCACGTTCTACGCCTCCCCCGATCCCGATTCGCCCCCCTACGTGAAAGTGGGCGATGCGGTCGGTCCGGAGACGACCGTGTGCATTGTCGAGGCGATGAAGGTCTTCAATCAGATCCCTGCCGAGGTCTCGGGCCGGATCGTGGCCGTGCTGGTCGAGAACGGGGCGCCCGTCGAGTTTGGCCAGCCGCTGTTCAAGGTCGACACTCGCCAGTGACCCCGATCCCGACGCTACGATGTTCAAACGAATTCTGGTTGCCAACCGTGGTGAGATCGCACTGCGAGTGATGCGGGCCTGTCGCGAGATGGGCATCGAGACGGTCGCGGTCTTCAGCGAGGCGGACCGCGGTGCGGCCTACCTCGAGCTGGCCGACGATGCCTATTGCATTGGTCCGGCCAAGGCGTCGGAGAGCTACCTGAAGATCGACCGGGTGATTAGCGCTGCGGAGATCGGCAACGCGCAGGCGATCCACCCCGGATACGGTTTCCTGGCCGAGAACGCCCATTTCGCCGAGGTCTGCCGGAGCTGCAATATCGAGTTCATCGGCCCGCCTCACGAGGCGATGGCCTTGGTGGGGGACAAGAACGCCGCGCGGCGTCTGGCCAAGGAGGTGGGCGTCCCCACGGTGCCGGGAAGCGACGGCCTGGTGAACGACCCCGACGAGGCTCTGGCCGTGGCGCGGAAGATCGGCTATCCCGTGCTGGTCAAGGCGGCGGCCGGGGGAGGTGGGCGCGGAATGCGCGTCGCGCTGGATGACGATGCGCTGCGGGCCGCGCTGAAGCAGGCCGAACTCGAGGCCGATGCCGCCTTCGGCAGCGGCGATTTGTACCTCGAGAAGTACGTCGAGCATCCCCGCCATGTCGAGGTCCAGATCCTCGGCGACACGCACGGCAACATGGTCCACCTCTGGGAGCGCGATTGCACCATGCAGCGCCGCCACCAGAAGCTCATCGAGGAAAGCCCCGCTCCCCGGCTCTCCGACAAGGTGCGACAGGCCATCTGCGAGTCGGCCGTGCGGCTTGCCAAGGCCGCCGGCTATTACAATGCCGGAACGGTCGAGTTCATCGTCGACCGGCACGGGAACTACTATTTCATCGAGGTCAACGCACGCATCCAGGTCGAACATCCGGTCACCGAGATGGTCACGGGCATCGACCTGATCAAGGCCCAGATCGCCGTGGCGGCCGGCGAACGGCTGCCCTTTACGCAGGACGACATTCGCACCCGGGGCGTGGCCCTCGAATGCCGCATCAACGCCGAGGACACCACGAAGGGGTTTCGCCCTTCGCCGGGAACGATCCACCGCATCATTCCGCCGGGCGGCTTCGGCGTGCGGTTCGACTCCCACGTCCACACCGGCTACACGGTCAGCCCGCACTACGACTCGATGATCGGAAAGCTGATCGTTCACCAGCCGACCCGGCCCGAGGCGATCGCCTGCATGCAGCGGGCGCTGGGCGAGCTGCGCATCGAGGGAATCAAGACCACGGTGCCGCTATTGCGCGAGATCCTCGATCATCCCGCCTTCCTCGAGACGCGAGTCGATACGACCTTCATAGAACGGACATGGCTCAGTTGAGTTGCGGGTGGACGGTTGGCGGCCTGCGGTCGTCACGCGCGGGCCGGGACCGCTGTCCCTTGAGTGCTTTCCGTTCGCCCCTTGCTCAGCGTTTCCCACCTACCGGAGACCCCGATGAAGACGCCGCTTTCCAGTCCCGAACGCCCCAAGACCGAGGTGCGCCGCGTGGCCATCCTCTTTTCCGGCGGGCCGGCCCCGGCAGCCAACGCCGTGATCGCCAGCGCTGCCATGTGCTTCTCCCGCGCGGGGATCGAGGTGCTCGGATTGCTCAACGGCTACTCCCACCTCGCCAAGTACAAGCCCTCCGACCCGTTGAAGGAGGGCACGGCCTACGTCCGCCTGGACCACCGTAGTCTCGAAGGAACGCGGAACCATCCGGGCATCATGATCGGCACGTCCCGGGCCAACCCTGGCAAGGCCCTGAAGACCCCGGCCGATCTCGAAAACCCCGAGAAGACCGCCCCGCTGAAGGTCGTGTACGACGCCCTGCGCTCGCTCGAGGTCGATGCCCTGGTCTCGATCGGCGGCGACGACACGCTTACCACCGCGGCCAAGTTCAAGTTGTTCCAGGATCGCCTGCCCGAGGGCCACCAGCGCATCAAGATCGTCCACCTGCCCAAGACCATCGACAACGATTACAAGGGCATCGATTTCACGTTCGGTTATTTCACCGCGGTCGAGATGCTGGCGCAGCAGTGCTACAACCTGCTTTGCGACAGCCGCGCGACCGGCACGTATTATGTAGCGCAGGTCATGGGCCGGGCGGCGGGCTGGCTGGCCTACGGGGCCGCCATCGCCGGCGAGGCGAGCCTGGTCATCGGCCTGGAAGACATTGCCGAAGCGTGGTGGACGCACGAACCCGCCGTCGATCCCAAGACCGACCAGCCCATGACCGACAAGGACGGCAAGCCCGTCCTGCGCAGAGTCGTGCGCGTCGAGCCGATGGTCCGGCGGATCGTCGACACGATCCTCGCGCGCGACCGCGACGGCAAGAACTTCGGCGTCATCGTGCTGGCCGAGGGCATCGCCGAGTTCCTTCCCCAAAACGTCATCCGCGAGTGCCTCTCCGAGTCGGCCTACAAGGGCCTCGAGGTCGACACGTTCGGGCATTTTCCCGTCTCGCAACTGAAGTACAGCGGGGATCTGGGCCGGCTCGTGGCCGACGAGTACAAACGCCGCACGGGCAAGGACCGCAAGGTGGTCGGCCTTCAGTTCGGCTACGAGGTCCGCTGCCACAAGCCGACGGCCTTCGACGTGATGCTCGGCAGCCAACTCGGCGTCGGAGCCTATCGCGCCATCGCCGAGCGGAACCTGACCGGCGTGATGGTCTCGGTCACCGGACAGCTCAGCCCGGTGTTCGAGCCCTTCGAGCGGCTGATCGACTACCAGCGACTGCGCGCCTTCCAACGCCCGATCGATCCCGGGGAGGGCTTCCACCAACTGGCGCGGTACTTGGAGGTGCGCGTCGACGACTCCGAGTAGTTGCCCACCCCCCCGAAAGACGCTACGATGAAGCATTATGGTTGACCTGCCCGCCGATCTGGCCGCCAAACGCGACCGCCTGCTCGATTTGCTCCGCAGTTTTGGGAGTTGTGCGGTCGCCTTCTCGGGAGGCTTGGACAGCACCGTGCTGGCCAAGGCCGCCCAGTTGGCCTTGGGCGATGGCGCGGTGGCGGTCACGGGCGTCAGCGCGAGCCTGGCGGTCGGGGAGTTGGACGAGTGCCGCCGCCTGGCGGCCCGCATCGGCATCCGGCACGAGGTGATCCAGACCGAGGAACTGTCCAATCCGGATTACCAACGCAACGACGCCAACCGCTGCTACCACTGCAAGACGGAGTTGTTCACCCGGCTGGACGACATTGCCCGGCGGATGAACGTGGCCGTGGTGGCCGACGGCTCGAACCGGGACGACCATCGGGAGCACCGCCCCGGTCTGCGCGCGGCGCGCGATCAGAAGGTGCGCAGTCCGCTGGCCGAGTGCGGCTTCACGAAGGCCGAGATTCGGCAACTGGCCGCCTGGTGGGACATTCCGATCTGGGACAAGCCCGCGACGCCCTGCCTGAGCAGTCGCGTGGCCTACGGCGAACAGGTGACTCCCGAACGCCTGGCCATGATCGACCGCGCCGAGCGCTTCTTGCGCGAACGCGGGTTTCAGCCCCTCCGCGTGCGGTATCACAAGGGCGATCTGGCGCGGATCGAGGTGTCGCCCGAGATGCTGCCCCGGTTGATCGAACCGGCCTTCCGCCGCGAATTGACGGCCGAGCTGAAGGCGGCGGGCTTCAAGTACGTGTCGGTCGACCTGGAGGGGTTCCGCTCCGGCAGCATGAATGCGATCTTGCCGGCCGAGAGCCTTCAGATCATGAGCCGATCCGAGGCGTGACGGGCGCCGTTGGGCGAACTTCGGTCTATCCGCCCCACAGAAGGGCCAGCACCAGCAAGAGCACGGCCAGCAGACTTCCACCGCCCACGGCGAGCCAAAGCCAGACCGGAACCCGCTGGCGGCGCCGACGGTAGGATTCGAGCTGCTCGTCGGAAAGCGCGGTCAGCGGTTCGACGCGGGGCCGGCGCGCGGCGATCGCCTCGGCGAGGATCTCGGCCAGAGGATCCGGTTCGCGGCCCGATGGGTCCTTCGCGACCCCCGGCCTCTCGGCGGTCTGGGGATTGGCGCCACGCCGCACCGCGCCGCTGCTGCCGGGCCGCGTCGCGTGACTGATAGCGTTGGGGGAGTTGCCTCCCTCGACCTGGGCGGGCAGACGGCGTGCCGAGGAACCCCCGCCGCGGCTGGTGGCCGTTGCGGCGGCCAAACGGCCTGACGATCCGCCCAACCCCACCCCCGAGTCGAAACTATGCCCGTGCGCCCGCAGCCACTCGGCCAGGGCGTCGGCCACCTGCCGGGCCGAGGCGTAACGGTCGTCCGGCTTCTTGGCCATCATCTTCGTGCAGATGGCGACCAGGTCCTCGGGGGCGTCGGGGCGATCGACGCGCACATCGGGTGGCGGCGTGCGCTGATGGGCCAGGAGCCGCTGCGGCAGGGTGCCCTCGGGAAACGGGGGATGCCCCGTCAGCAGGAAATACAAAGTGCAACCCAGACTGTAGATGTCGGCCCGCGCGTCCACCCCGTGGCTGTCCACCGCCTGCTCCGGGGCGAGATAGTCGGCGGTCCCCAGCACATTCTCTTGATACGCCAGTGTCAGCGACGACTCGTCCTCGCGGCTGAACCGCGCCAAGCCCAGATCGAGCACCTTCACCACGCCGTTCTGGTCGATCAGCAGATTGGCCGGCTTCACATCGCGATGAATCAGCCCGGCCTGATGCGCGTGTTCCAATCCTTCGGCCGCTTGGCGCGTGTAGTTGGCGGCCCGGGCGAAGTCCAACGGGCCTTCTTCCTGGACGATGGTCTGAAGATCGCGCCCCTCGACGTACTCCATCACGAGGAAATGATTGTTCGCCTCGTTGTCGATATCGTACGCGCGGACGATGTTGCGGTGGTCCAGCGCGGCAGCGGCCTGGGCCTCGCGACGAAATCGGGCCAAATACGAGGAATCCTCCACGCGGCTTTTCGGCAGGACCTTGATCGCCACCCGCCGGTGCATCAGCAAGTGCTCGGCCAGGTAGACGTTGCTCATCCCGCCCGTGCCCAAATGGTTCAGAAGCTTGTACTTCTTCAGGAAGAACCCCTTGTACCTGCCCGCCAACAACTGCTCACACTGCCAGGGGGTCAACAGCCCCGCCTGCACCAATCGGTCCGCGACAAAGGCGGTGTCGGCCTGTTGCTCGGCGGTCGCCTCTGCCCGAAGCTGCGCGAGAAGCCGATTCAACTGCTCGCGCTCGACCAGCTCGCTCCGGCGTACAAGATCCAGAAAGTGATCGACAGCAGGCTTGTCCATGCCGGTGAACACCGGGTTTGAAGAGCTTTGTGTTCCAGCCTATCATGAACCAACGGCAAACGCCAGAAGCCGCCTTCGCGGTCGAGGGCGCGGTCGGTCCGCCTGGTGGGATTTCTGCCGGAACCATTTCTACTCCATCGCACTGCCATGAACCAGCGCCGGGCAACGCTCTACACGCGGCAAGGTTGTCACCTGTGCGAAGAGGCCCACGCCTTGCTCGTGCGTCACGGGTTCCAGGTCGAACTGGTCGATATCGACGCAAATCCAATCCTCAAAGAACGTTACAACCAGTGTGTTCCCGTGGTGACCATCGACGGCGTCGAACGCTTTCGCGGCCGGATCGATCCGCGTCTACTGCGCCGATTGTAGACGCAACCGGTTCAGGTGGCTTCGCGTATCTGCGCGACAACACGTCGCAAAGCGCAAGGAGCAACACGGGGCACCACCTTCGCTGGCCTACTCGTTCTGAATCGCGTAGACGCCGACCAACGGGACGTCGAGCCGCCACGGCCCCCATCCGGTCCGCCGTATCGCCTTCACGAAGGCCGCCTTTTCCTGCTCCATCAGGCGACGATCTTCCGGGGTCCACGCGCTGGGACGGTGTTGGACAACGCGCCAGCGAGGCACCCCTTTGGCTCTTGCCCGATACTCGCAACGCAGAATGCCCCAGCGGCGCATGAGCGCCAAGTTCTCGACCGGACCGGCCGCGAAGACCACCTTTTCGCCGGGGCGAGTGTGGGTGTTGAGCCAAGTAACCACTTCCTCGTCCAAGGCGTCCCAATAGTAGGTCGGTTCCATCCCCGCCGACGTGGCACCCGGCAACCCGCCGATCGCCAGATTGTAGTACGAAAGCCACTGGGGCGCGTACCACAAGAGGCTGAACCCGCTGGCAGCCAGACACAAGAGCACCGACGCAACGGCAAGAACCTGCCGGACGGTTGTGGAACCTCGACTTGGTCCGGAATGCCGTCGAGCGGCAGCCCCGATTCCCGCCAGCGCCGCCAGAAACGCGAAACTCGGCAAGATCAGCCGCTCCGCATCGTGAGGAGGGGCCCAAGGCAACGCTCGGACGACCAGCAGCACCGCCCAGTGAACGGCGACGAGCATCCCCGGCTGGTCCGTCCGCCACCGCCGCGCCACGCGGCCCAACCCCAAGACGAAAAGCACCAGGATTCCGAGCGGAACGGTAATGCCGGTCCAGACCAGGGTGTTGTACCAGGGCAAGGGATGTTCGAGGTTGTACATGCGGCCGAAAAACTGGGTCGAGATGTTCAACCCGGGCTGGTTGGCACGACCCAGGTTCAGTCGCAAGAACGTGAAAAAGCCCTCCATCGGATCACGCCACAACGGCGGGTTGAGCGCCCAGAAGGTTGCCAAGGCCAAGGGCACGCCGATCGCCAGCGCGCGCAGCGACGGCCGATCGCGGTACACGGCAGCCCAGACCACGAACCCGACCGGCGCAATCCAGCCCGTCGCCTTGGTGCTCAGCGTCATGCCCAGGACGATTCCCCAGACGATCGACCACCGCCAATCGCGTCGGGCCGGGGCAAACGTCGCCCAGGCCAGAAGCCAGCAACTTACCAAGGGACCATCGATCGAGGCGAAATGGGCATGGGCGAACAAACGGGGTTGAAGCACCAGCGCGGCGACGGCGACCCAGGCAGCGCGGAAGGAGAACTCGCGGGCCACGCGATAGCACATCGCGCCGGCCGCGATCGAAAACAGCGTCACGGGCCCCAACCGTGCTGCCGCCAAGGGGGCAAGCCACGACGCGCTCACAAACCTGCCGGCGGCAATCACCAGGCCGTAGAAGGCCGGGTGCCCCTCGCGCACGGTCGTGTAAGGCCACCCGGCCGATTGAGCGCGCAGAATCGCGCTGCCCTCGTCCCAGCCCATCGGCAGCCGGGGCGCCGTGCTCATCAGTGCCCCCCAACACACCGCGGCGGCGATGCCGGCCAATAGCACCGACCGGCCGCGCGGCGCCGGCCCGGCGCCAAGCGGCTCGGTCGAAAAGTCAGGACCTTTGGCAGTCACGAGCATTCCGACGGGAACGACGACCCCGACCCCAAACCGCCGCCTGCCTTGGCTGTCAGAAAACCTCGCCAGCCGACAGTTTACCCGGTCCCACGGCGCAGCGGTCAGTGGGTGACGGCGTATACCAGGACGTTGGTGCCGAGGGCCAAGGCCGACTCGTCCTTCAGGCCGTAACTGTAAGCGTGCGGGAACTGTTCCCAACCGTTGCCCAGGTCGAACTTGCTGTAAAGCACGGCAAGGCGGCCGTCGAGCGTGATGCCCTCCAGCTCCGGGGCGTCCATCGGGCCGAAGTCCTCGCGCACCCGGGGCGTGTACTCCACCGTGGTGATGTCGTTATGGCAATGGTAGATCGGATGGCCGGCCGGCAGTTTCTCCAGCCGCCTGCCCGGAAACACCTTGCCGATCTCGCGGCGGAACGCCAGGTCGAAGGCCATGCGCCCGCAGCATGCGTCGGCGAACAACAGGCCCCCGGCCTTGAGGTATTTTTGGAGCAGGCCCGCCTCCTCGGCGTTCCAGACGAACTCGCGGTGCCCGGTCATGTACAGCAAGGGGTACGTCGATGTCTTGGGGTCCTTCAACTGCACGTTCTGCCGCTTGAACTTCACCTCGAGGGTCGACGTGTCGCGGGCGTGCTTGAGCAGGTTGTGGACGGCCGAGGGGTCGGGATCCCAATCGCCCTCGTGGATGAGCTGGGCGAAGACGAAATCGTCGCGGCTGGGCGCCTCGGCCTCGTAGTAGACCTTGGTCGAGCTGAGGAACCGCCCGAGCTGGAAACTGCCCAGGATGTACGTCACGAGGTTCGCCCCGAGTTGCCGGGCCTGGTCGATGACCACCCGCGTGCCTCGCGGGTGCTCGTGACCATCCCAGCCGCAGGTCAAATCGACCGGCGAGAAGATCACGCCCGAGCGGCACCCGAAATCGATCGACTCGAGGACCGGCTCTTCGACCGAGGTCGAGCCGTCGCCCTTCTTGTGCGTCAGAGCCCCGAGCTTGTAATACGACGAGAACAAGGGCTCTTCGCGGAGCATCCGCCGCAAGGGCCGGCCGGGGAAGATCAGCTCCATTTCCCGACGAAATGACTCGGCAAAATCCTTCCACCCGCAGCAGGCGTCGCCGACGATGGTCCCCCCGTCCATCACGTACCGGGCGAGTTTCTGCCGCACGGAATCGGCCAGCTCGAACTTGTTGTGCCCGGCAAACAAGAGGGCCGGCAGCTCGCGCGGATCGAACGAAAAGTGCTCGAAGTCGGCCTCGACCGGCCGGTAGTGGATGCCAAGCTTCTGATTGGTCCACGTCAACAGGGTGTTGAGATCGGCCGGGTCGGTCATCCAGTCGCGGTACATGATCCGCTTGCCGTCCTTGGTCATCCAGCGGGCCGGGCCCATGCTCATCTTGCCGA
>JANLFZ010000102.1:0-6402 GCA_024653385.1 Thermoguttaceae bacterium
CTGAATCGTCTCCTCGGGCGCCGGCGCCGGCTTGCGCCCCGCAAGCCGGGCGATCAGACGCGGCAACCAGGCCAGGCTCACCTGCACCCGCCGCACGAACACGTCGGCGAAGAACAGGCAACTGGCCACCAGCACGAGGTAATACCAGGCGTCCTGGCTGCTGGTCGCCTTGGGCAGGTCGTGGCGGAACGAGTCGGTCTGGAGCAGTTGGTCCATCCGCGCGAACCCGTCGGGATGCTCGATGACCGCGCCGGGCTGGCCTCCCTCGGGCGCAAGCGAAGCCATCTGCCTGAGCAGGTCCTCGTTCGTCTCCAGCGCGCGGAACTCGTCGGAGTACGGCACGTTGATCCCCGTGCGGATCGGCGCCCTGCCGGCCCCCGGCGTCGCCAGGATCAGGTAGCTCCCCGCGCGGCCGGCTGGAAACGTCGCCACGTAACGGCCCGGAGCGGTCTGCTCGATCTTCAAGTCGATCGGCTGGAGGTCCGGGCCGACCACGGTGCCGGCGAAATCGAGAAAATTGAGGAACTCGTCGTTCTGGTCCAGCGCGGTGATGATCAGGTGGACCTGCCCGTCCTTCAGGTCGGTGGCCACGGTGAACTTGCCCTGGTCGCCCGAGGGGCGCATCGACCACCGGACCATCTGCCCCATCAGCTTCGAGTAGGCTTCCCAACCGATCCAGGGCTGCGTCCAGCGTGTCGTGCCGTCGGTCGTCAGGGCCACGGCGCGCCCCAGCCCATAGGTCCAACTCGCCAAGATGGTGTTGTTGTGTTCGGCCGACGGCTGCGGCGAGACCAGCGAGACTTCGACCAGGGGGTGTTCCTTGCGGGTGGTCAGCACGAAGCCGGTGATCGGGCGCAACGGGGCCTCGATCCCGTTGAGCATTTCGTGCGGAAAGCGGATCTGCGGCCGGAACCCGGCGAGGTTTTCATAGATCAAGGGCTGGGCGACTTTGCGTGCTTCGCGCTGGAAGATCCGCGGAAGCATCTGGGGATTGTTCACCTTGTAGAACTTGCCCCCGGTGGCCGTGGCCAGGTTCTCCATGACGCGGCTTTCGGCCGGGCCGTGGGCGCCGACCGCCACCGACGAGACGGTGATCTTCTCGTCGATAAGGCCCTGAATGGCCAGCCGACTTGGCGGCGACGGGTCGCCATCGCTGATGATGATCAGGTGCCGGATGCCCGCGTCCTTGCATTCGGCCAGCCCCTTGCGGGCCAGGATCAGGCCGGGGTCGAAGTCGGGCATGTCGCCGGGAGTCATGCGGTCGAGGCGGGCGAGCATCTCGGCCCGGCGCTCGCCGACGACGGCCATGCCCGGACGCCACAGCCAGTCGGTGGCGCTCATGCCCCCGTAGTGGATCACCCCGCAATAGTCGCGCGGCCCCAGGGCCTTGAGGGCCTCGGCCGCGATAACCTTCTGCCAGTAGTTGCCCTGGGCGATCTCCGAGGCGTGCATGATCATCGCCAAGGCGCCGCGGGGAACGACCTTGGCGCTCTTGATGGTGAAATCGACGGGCATGGCCTTTTCGATCTCGGTATTGGCCCAGCCGCCGGCCCCGAAGCTGTCGGGCCCGCCGAGCATCACCAGGCCCGCTCCCATCTGCTGCGTGTTCCGCACGAGCATCTGGATTTGGGCGTCGGTAAAGTGTTCGCGCGGCACGTTGGCCAGCACCACCGAATCGAAGGGCTGAAGCTCGGCGAGGCTGCCGAAGAGCTGGTTGCTGGGCCGCACCGTGACCTCGATGTTGTGTTCCTGGAGCGCGCGCACCAGGTGGCCGTACTGGCCGGCCTTGTCCGCCTCGTGGTTCTCGATGAGGAGCACCTGCCCCTTGCCCTGAATGTGGGTGAAGGTGGTGGCTCGGTTGTTCTGCGGCATGGTGTCGTCGTCGGGGCGGTCGGGCGTGAAGGTGGCTTCGTACTGGAAGAAGCCCGCCGCGTCGATCTGCTGCCGGACCGTGAAGACCCGCTTGCCCGGCGGCAAGGTCACGCGCTCTTCGCTGACGATCGTCTGGCGGTCGCCCGTGCCCCGCTTGATCGAGAGGCGCCCGGTCACCTCGCCGGAATCTCCGGCCGTGGGCGGCCGGGTGTTCGAGACGACGACCTTGAGGTCCAAGGGCTGGCCGCGGCGCGCATCGGACGGAAGGGCCAACCGCTCGACGATCACCTCGCCCCGCCGCCGGTAGCGCACGGGAACCACGTCGATCCCCACGCCGGCCGCCGCCATCGCCTGGGCCTGCTCCATCGCATTGCCGAGGTTCTCGTTTCCGTCGGTGACGATGACCACGCGGCGGGCCGCGTCCTCGGGAAACGAGGCCTGGGCCAGACGCATGGCCGCGGCGAGATTCGTGTACTCGGGATCCACGGGGCTCTCGGGCACGCGCGCCACCGGGATCGTCTCGTCGAACGGCGGCAGCTCGATGGCCGCGTCGCGGCCAAAGACGATCACCCCGGCCCGGTCGCGATCCTTGCGGTGCTCCTCGATCGCCCGGTTGACGTACTCGATCATCGCCTCGCGGGCCTCCGAGGGGATGCTCTGCGACAGATCCAGCAGGTAAATCACCGTGAGCCGCTCGCTGGTGCGTGCCGCGCGCAATTCGGCCATCGCCAGGACGAACAGCACGACCACCAGCGAGCGCAAAACCAACGCCAACCAGCGGCGCCCGGGGCCCAATGCCGCCAAATGGCGAAAGCCGATCCACCATACCAGCGGCACCACGACCAGCGCAAGCGCCAGCGCCAGCCAGGGATATTCGAAAGTAAGATGGTATTCGGTAAACATCGTGATGCCCCACAAGACCGGGGCGAGCCCCCTCATTCGTCCTTCGTCATTCGTGATTCGTCATTCGTCCTTCACATCCGAACCGTCTGCACCCGGTGGTTGCCGGTGTCGAGCACGTGGATCCGGCCGCGGCTGTCGCGTGCCAGGGCCCAGGGATTGGCCAGTTGGCCCTCGCCGCGGCCTTGAACGCCCCAGGCGCCCAGCGAGCGGCCGTCGCGGGTGAACTTCTGCACCCGATCGTTGCCCCACTCGGCGACGTACACGGTGCCGTCGGGGGCCAGGGCCAGATCGTAAGGATAATACAGCTGGCCGGCCTTGGACCCTTGAGTGCCCCAGAGGCGCAGCAGGTTCCCCTGCCGATCAAACACCTGGATGCGGTGGTTGCAGGCGTCGGCCACCCAGAGATGCTCTTCCTCGTCCAGCGCGATGCTCTGCGGGCGCGCGAACTGGCCCGGCTCGGCGCCGTGTCCGCCCCACTGGAGCACGAACCGGCCGTCGGCAGTGAATTTCTGAATGCGGTCGTACTCGCCGTATTCGGCGACGTAGTAGTACCCCTGGGAGTCCTGCACCGCATCGGTGACCAGGCCGAACTCGCCCGGCTTGTCGCCTTTGGTGCCGCCGAGGGTCGCTAGCAACTCGCCCGTCGGCGAATAGACCAAGAGCCGGTAGTAGTGCGTGTCGGCGACGAGCACCTGGCCGTCCCGGCCGATCGACAGTCCGGCGGGTTTGCCCGCGTCCTTGGCGGGCGTGGTCCAAGCGCGGAGGAAATGGCCGTCGGGATCGAAGACCTGGATGCGGGCGGTCATATCGACGATGTAGAGTCGGTCCTGGGCGTCGACCGCCATCGCGCGGGGCTTCTGAAACCGCCCGTCGGACATTCCCCGCCGAGCCCAGACCTTCTCCAACTGGCCGATCGCCCGCGGCCGCTCGTCGCAACCGGCCGACGCGGCCAAGAGGGCCAAGAGGGCCACGGCCCCGGGGCGAAGCCGGTCCACAAGGCGCCGTCGATGAGGGCCCATTGCTCCGTTCACGGCTTCCGGGATCAGAACAGCCCGCCAGAACCACCCGTTGCCTGCCCCTGAGCTTAGTCGCTTTCGCGCACGAACACCAGGGGCCCCGCGGGAAGCGCCGGCCGTGGTTGCCCTGGCGTGCGCCGGCCCGCTATAATCCGCCCCGTGGAGGGGCGCATCATGGCACTGGCCCGACGCCGACGGTCGCGCGGTTTCACGTTGGTCGAGACCCTGGTGGTGACGGCCCTCGTCGGGCTCTTGCTGGCGATGTTGCTGCCGGCCGTGCAGGCGGCGCGCGAGGCAGGCCGCCGGGCGCAGTGTACAAGCCAACTCCGGCAGATCGGGTTGGCCCTGCACCACTACGAAAGCAACCATCGCTTCTTTCCGCCGGCCTTCACGCGCGGTCCGGACCACAACCTGCTCACGTTCCTGCTTCCCTACCTGGAACAGAAGTCGGTCTACGACCGATTCGACCTCACCCAAGACTGGCGCGCGGCGGCGAACCGGCCGGCGCGGGAGGTCGACATCGCGGTCTTCGTCTGCCCGAGCACCCCCAGCCGGCGACGCCACGTGGCCGACTACGCGGCCGCGACGCTGATCGCCACCGCGGTTTGGAAGCCGCTGGTCGGCGCCGGGGTCCTGGCGGAGCGATCCGACTGGACGAACCTCTTCCAGCCGGCGGCGGGCCGATGTACCGCGGTGGCCGAAGTCCGCGACGGGCTTTCCAACTCGTTCATGCTCTTCGAGTGCGCTGGCCGACCCGACTCGTGGCGCCTCGGCCAACAGGAACCCGGCCGGACGATTACCGGGGCCGCCTGGGCCGACGACGAGGCCCCGTTCTGGATCCACAGCGTCTGCGGCGGCGGGCAGATGATCGGGTGCAGCAACAACAACGAGATCTACGCGTTCCATCCCGCCGGAGCGGAATTCCTCTACGGCGATGGGTCCGTCCACTTCCACTCCGACCAACTCGCGCCGGAGCCGTTCGTCTCGTTGTTCACCAGGGCGGCGGGCGATTAGGGCTTGTTCGGCGTGGCTCGGCCGCGCAGACCGTTTTCCAGAATCGTCAGGCACGGCGCCTTGGCGTTCTCGTCGGCGGCGAACATCGCGAAGTTCCCCAGCACAAGGTCCACATCGCCATCGCCGTCGAGGTCGCCCGTTTCCAGGCACGGGTGAAACGGAAACCCCGATTCGAGGCAATACCGCTCGAACTTGCCGGGCGCGCATTGACGCAGCCAGATGACCGAATCGCAATGCTCCGGCGGCCAGAAGGGACTGCGCCGGCCCGGGTTGAACGCGGGAATCAGCGCCGACGAGACCACGTCGAGCAGGCCGTCGCCATCCAAGTCGGCAGGCACCGAGGTGTGCGCGCCGGGGTAATGGGTCAGACGATGGTACACGAACGGGAACTTCCCCTGGTTTTCCAGCCAGCTCACGCCGTGCCAGGGCCAGAGCACCGGCGGCAGGTCGACCGAATCGCCGTGGTTCCACAGGACGTCGGTCCTCCCGTCGCCATTGAGATCGCACAGCACGATCCCCGTGGAGCCCCATCGAGGATGCGGCGCCCGATACAGGGTTTCCTGGCGGAACGTGCCGCGGCCCCGGTTGAGCATGGCGAAGACGTGTTCGCTCTCCTGCGACTGCATCGCGATGAAATCCAGGCAGCCGTCGCCGTTGAGGTCGACGGGCTTGACGTCGCTGGTGCCCGTGTGGTAATCGAGCGGGACCGCCTCGAAATCGGGGTGCGACCAATCGGTGGTGCAGTTTTCGAGGTAGAGCAGCTTGCCGGTCGTCAGGCTGCCGTATTCGGCGACGACGAGGCTCAACCGGCCATTCCGGTCGAAGTCGCCGGCCGCGACGTCGGCGACGCGGCCGAGTCCTTGCATCAGGGTGATGCGCTCGAAACGGCCGCCGCCGCGATTGCGCAGCCACTCGACCGAGCCCTTGTCCGTGTCCGCGGGAAAGAACGTGCCCAAGTTGGCCACGAGGATATCGGACCGGCCGTCCCCATCGAGATCGACGACCGACGTACGACACGGATGGGGAACCCGCCCGATCACCACGGCCGGCTCGTCGGGACGCGAAGGCGTCCAGAGGATCACCAGTCCCCATCGCATTTCCGTCAAGAGCAACTGGCGCGGGGCCCCTTCGCCCAAGGACACGAACTTCACGTTGGCGATGGCGGGCATGCCGGGCACGGCGTCGAGGGTGACGAACCGCGGGGTAAACGGCACGGGCGATGGCGGGGATCCCGCGGCGCTGTCAGGCACGGGCAATTGGGCCGGCGCGCGGGACGCCCAATACGAGATGACTCTTCCGATGGGCGGAATCCGATGGGCAGGGATGGGGCGCGGGCCGCGCATGTACTCGTACATCTGCTCGATCTTGTCGGGCCACAGCGCCTTGGGCTCCAGGTCGGCACTGGGCAGCAGATGGCAGCTTGAACACAGGCTTTCGACAACCTCACGCGGCGGTTCGGCCGCGGCGCGGTCCGTGCTCGCCGGGGGCAACGTCGGCGCAAGCGACCTGGCCGATTCCTGGCCGGGGTTCGCCCGGGGCCGGTTCACGAGCAGATAGCCCAGACCGGCCACGGCGAGAAGCAGGCCCGCCGCGGCCA
>JANLFZ010000102.1:6412-13752 GCA_024653385.1 Thermoguttaceae bacterium
ATGCGGATTCCGGAAGCGGCCCCAGACGACCCAGCGCGATGGCCAAGTCGTCGCCGTAGCCGACCAGCAGGGTTCGCAACTCGTCCGGGTCGGTCGTGCCCGCCGCCAGGGTCACGAGATCGGCGAACCGGTGGCGCGCGCGTTTGAGAAGCGACGAGACCGTCGTGCGGTCGAGCCCCAGGCGGTCGGCGATGGCGCTGGCGGAATGCCCCTCGACCACGTGGTGGTAGAGGAGATTGTACAGGCGGCGGTTTGCCTTGGTGCGGGCCTGCGCGCATTCGGCGCGCAGCGCCACCAGGGCCGCCAGGAAGCAACGGACCCGCCAGGCCCGCTCCATGCCCGACGAAACCGACCCTTCGATCCACGGCTCGTCGGGGCCGGCGAACGTCTCGTCGACCGATTTCGGGTCGCGCCGGCGCTGCCGGATCAGTTCGAGAACGAGATTCTGAACGACGCCCTTGAGATACGCTCGAAAGCGGGTCGATCGCAGCGGCAGGCCCGCCGTGTTGGCGATCTCGCGGTACTTCAGATACCGGCCGGGCAGATTCGCCCGGAAGTTCGAGGGCTCCCCCAGCCGAGCTAACTCCTCGTCGACTTTGCTGCAAAAACCCGAGGTGCGCACCAGGCGAAGCATCAGTTCCTGGAAGAGGTCCTCGGCATCGGGCATGGCGATGCCATGCTCGGCGCATCGCGAGACGACCTCGCGCCAGCACGGCCGCAAATAGGCCCGAAGAAACGTGTCCCAGCGGCCCGCGGCGGCCTCGCGCAGCACCAAGGTCTCGGTTTCAGGGAACTCGTCCCCCGTGTCCTGGGGGTTGTGCAATGCGCCCAGTTCGGCTGGGGGTTCGTCGCCCTGTTTTTTTTCGCACATTTTCGGCGCAACTGCCATTTAGCTAATAGGGCGGATCGCTTCGCGCGCACCGGATGGCACCAATCTGGCACACCGGCGAGGGAGTTGCAAGGCTTTGGTCAGGCAGATCGAATCGTTCAACGAGGTCTTCGCCCGCCACTACCGCCGGTTGGTGAAATGGTGTGGGCGCCGAGTTCCCCGGGATTTGGCGGATCCGGAAGACATTGTGCATTCCGCATACCTCCGGTGCGCAAGCCAATGGTCGGCCGCCAGAAAATCCGACCACTGCGAGGCGGGCTACCTCTATCGAGCGGTGCGTTGGACCATCCTCGACACGATCCGCGTCCACACGCGGCGAAAGCTCGCACGCATGGGCATCACCCCGCCCAGCACGCCCGACACGCCCCCTTGGGCGCGCCTAGCCTTGGGAGAGGCCCTCGGCGCGCTGCAAGGCCGGCAGCGGCAGGTCTGTCTTGCCATGCTCGACGGCAAGAGTCGCGCGCAGATCTGCGAGGAACTCGATCTGACCTCGGGTGCCCTGGCCGTGTATATCCACCGCGCCAGGAACTCGCTTCATGACCTGTTGGGCCTCGACCAACCTGTCACCGCTACGGCAAGGCCGGCGGCTCGACAGCGGGAATCGGTCCGGACAGCGCCTTGAGGAACTCGACCAGGTCCTTTTGCTGCTCCGGCGTGACCTTCGCGTTGCGCACCGCATCGAAGTCGGCCGAGCGGTACTTGTTGTCTTTTCCCCCGGCGGCCATCAGCGCCACGGCCTCTTCGAGCGTCTTGGCGCTGCCGTCGTGGAAATACGGCGCGGTGTCGGCCACGTTGCGCAACGAGGGCACGCGGAAGGCCCCGGTGTCTTCGTCCTTCTTCGTCACGTCCTTGCGGCCCTGGTCGGGTTTTTCCTTGTCCATCCCCACGCCCGCGTTGTGGAACTCGTAGTCGCTAAACAGCGGCGGGGCGTGGCAGTCGGCGCAGCCGACGCTTTCGAACAGGGCCAGGCCGCGCTTCTGCGCCTCGGTCAGGGCGTTCTGGTCGCCTCCCTTGAACCGGTCATACGGCGAGTCGCCGACCAGGATCGTCCGCTCGAAGGCCGCGATCGCCTTGGCAAAGCCCTCCTTGGTCACGCCGGTGCCGAAGACCTTCTGGAACCGCTCGTGATACTCGGGAATCTTGTCGAGCTGCGCGACCAGGTCGGCCATCTGGTGGCCCATTTCGATCGGGTTCTCGACCGGTCCGGTCGCCTGCTCTTCGAGGCTGGCCGCGCGGCCGTCCCAGAACATGGACGTGGCGTAGGCCGCGTTCATCACCGTGGGCGAATTGCGAGGTCCGACCTGCTTGCCAATGCCCGCGCTGGTCGGCGTCTTCTCGGCCCAGCCCATCTTGGGGTCGTGGCACGTGGCGCAGGAGACCGTGCCGTCCTTGCTCACCCGCTTGTCGAAATAGAGCATCTTGCCCAACTCGATTTTTTCGGGTGTCATCGGGTTGTCGGCCGGAACCGGCAGCGGCGGCAGGCCGCGCGGCACGGGATAGGCGACGGGTTTGGCAGCGACCTTCTCGGCCGGCTTGGACGGCGGCGGCTTGACCTCGCCGCTCGTCTCGGGCGCCTTGGCCGGGGGTTCGTGCGGCTTCGGTTCGGCCGGCTTGGTCGGCGCCTTCGGCTCGTCCGCCGGCTTGGTCTTCGACTCGTCCGGCGCCTTGGCCTTCGGCTCGTCCGGTGTGGGAGTCGGCGATTTCGGCTTGTCCTCCGGCTTGACCGCCTGCTCCTTGGCCTTCGGCTTGGCCGAGGGCGCCGTCTTCTGGCACCCAAGCGTCGCCATGACGATCGCCGCGGCGACGCACATCGCAATCGATGGAAGCCAACTCGTTGCCTTCATGCGACACGCTCCTTCCTTCGGAGATTCAAAGACGCGGCCTCGCACCGGAAGCCGCGCGAGTACTCGCCGGTGGTTGCTAGCACAGCCCGGGCCGAGGCGCGGCGGCGCGGGCCAGCGGGCCGAAGTGCGTGCCCCACTTTGGCGCCAGCTCCTTGCCCAAGGCCAGGGCCTTGGCCAACTCGTCCTGCGAGAGCGGCTGGTAGCGGGCCACCATGGCCACGTCCTGTTTGACCTGCTCGACGCTGGCGCAACCGAGGTTCAAGGTGTTCACGCCCGGCACGCCCAAGGCGTAACGCACGGCCAGTTCGAGGTGCTCGGTGTCGAGGTGCGGGCCGGATGCCGGGTCGGGATACTGCCCGTTCTTGGCACCCCCGAAGACCTTCATCGCCACCACGCCGACCTGGTGCTTGACCGCGATCGGCAACACGCTCTCTTCGAACTTGTACGTGTGCCGGTCGACGAAGTTCACGACGGTCAATAGCACGTCGCACTCGCCCGACTCGAGAAACCGGGCGAACTTGCCGGGCCGGTTGTGTCCCGAGATGCCCACGAACCGGATCTTGCCGGCCTTCTTCTGTTTGACCAGCCAGGTGAAGACGCCCTCGGGTTTTTGCGCCACCTCGACATCGCGGTCCCCCACCTGGTGGAAGTAGACCAGATCGATGTAGTCGGTCTTCAAGAGCTTGAGCGAATTCGCGAGGATCTTTTCGGCCTTGTCCACCGAATCGGCCAGGACTTTGGTCGAGAGAAACACCTCCTTGCGGCGTTTGCCCAGCGCCAAGCCGACGCCCTCTTCGGCAATATCGTAGGCCGGGGCCGTGTCGATCGCATTGATCCCCAGGTCGATGGCCGCGTTGACGCAGTCGGCGACGCGCTGGGTCGAATGGGGCTTGGCGAACCCGCACGGGGCCGTGCCCAAGGTCATGGTGGTGACCGAGACGCCGGTCTTGCCCAAGACGCGGCGGGGCAACTCGCCGGATGCCGCGGCGGCTGCCTGGCCGAGGCCGGCCCCAAGCAGGAGCCCCCCCGCGGCCAGCCCCGTCTGTTGGAGGAAACTACGACGATGGATTTCGCGGTATTCGTGTCCGGACACTTTGGCTGCTCCTCGGATCATGGAAAGAATACGTACGGCGTCAAGGCGGGAAGGTAACCGTTCACCGGCAGGGGACCGGCTCGCCTTTCGGCCCCATGCGGGCCGAAAAACACGGCTATCCCCCTTGCGCCCGAAGGGGACAGTCCCCGTGAATGGTTACGGTCTTTCGTTTTCCGCTTGGGCCATTGTTGCAGAACGGGCCGCCAAAGTCAAAAATGGCCGACAGAAGACCCCCCATGATTGTCCGCATCCAACCGCGCGGCCGGCCGCCGCCGGTTCGCCGGACGGAGAGTGCTTCGATGACCAACCGAGAGCGTATCCTGGCGATTCTCGAGGGGAAGGCGCCGGACCAGATCCCCTGGATTCCCCGGCTGGCCATTTGGTACGAGGCCAACCGTCGGGCGGGTACGTTGCCCAAGGAGTACCAGGGCTTGACGTTGCGCCAAGTCGAGCAAGCGGTCTTTGGCGGCACCGCGGCCCGCGATGGCTTCATCTATCGGGTCGAACTGCGCGGTGTCGAGGTCCGCCGACGGCAGGAAGGTCTGGAGACCCTTACGGAATATGTCACGCCCGTCGGCACCGTGACCACTCGGCTTCGGGGAACCGAACACTTGCGCCGGCAGGGCATCCAGGATGCCGAGGTCGGCTTCATGCTCAAACGCCGCGAGGACTACCCGGTGGTCGAGTACCTCGTCGAGCATACGCATTACCTCCCGGCCTATGAAGAATACGAGGCGTACGAGCGCGAGGTGGGCGACGACGGCTATCCGATGGTCAATTGCGGCGACTGCCCCATGCACCATTGGATGCGGGCCCTGGCCGGCTACGATCAGGCCTACTACCACCTCAACGACTTCGCCAACGAGGTCGAACGTCTCGTGGCCGTGATGACCGACCGGTACAAGGACTCGATCTGGAAACACATGCTCGATTCGCCGGCGCGCCTGTTGATGCACGGGCACCATCTGTCGAGCCAAATGACGCCGCCCCCGCTGTTCGAGCGCTACATTCTGCCTTACTACCAGGAACTGACGCCCAGACTCCGCGCGCGCGGCAAGGTGGTGGCCCTGCACGCCGACAACGATACGCGACTGATTCTGTCGCTGATCGAGCGTGCCGGCATCGGCATGGCCGAGTGCTTCGTGACCAGCCCCATGGTGAAGACCACCCTGGCCGAGGCCCGCGCGGCCTGGGGAGACCGGGTGATCATCTGGGGCGGCATCCCTTCGGCGATTCTCGAGTCGCCCTTTAGCGACGAGCAGTTCGAGCAGTACGTCGACGAGGTTTTCCGCACGATCGCGCCGGGCAAGGCGTTCATTCTCGGCATCGCCGACAACGCCATGCCCGGCTCGCGCATCGATCGCATCCGGCGGATCACCGAGATCGTCCAACAGCGTGGCAAGTACCCCGTGGGCTGACGCCGCACGGGGTTCGCCGCGACTGCGGCCAGCCTTTGGTCATTCGGATCCTTTCGACCGCTTGGAGGAGGAGAACGATGAACAGCCCGCGCGTGCAAGCCGCGATCCGAACGTCTCTGGTGGGTCTGTTGCTCGGCGCCGTCTCGGTCGCGGCGACTCCGTGCCCGGCCGCGCCTGCTGATTTGGTGATCGTCGAGGACGGCCGACCGCGGGCGAGCATTGTTGTCGCCAAGGATGCCCCCGAGCCGGTCCGGCGCAAGACCCGGACCGCGGCCGAGGAGCTACAGACGTACCTCGAGAAGATCTCCGGCGCGAAGTTGCCGATCGTCGACGACGCGCAGGAGCGCGCCGGGGCCCTGGTGCTCGTGGGCCGAAGCCGGCTGAGCGACAAGCTGGGCGTGACGATCCCCTCGGGGCTGACTCCGGCACGGCGCGAAGAGGGGTTCGTGATCGTCTGCCGGGGCGACCGGCTGCTGTTGGCCGGCAATAGCGAAGGCCCCTACCACGGCACCGAGTACGCGGTCTACGACTTCCTCCGCGGCCTGGGCGTGCGCTGGTTCATGCCGGGCGAGTTCGGCGAGATCGTGCCCACGCAGAAGACCATTCGCGTGCCCGCGCAAGAGCGCGTCGAAAAGCCCGACTTCGTGATGCGCAACTGGTGGCTGCACGCCCTGCCCGAACTGGCCGCCCAGGAGATGCGCTGGAAGCTGCGGAACAAGATGAACCCCGAGCCGATGTTCGCCATTTGCGGCGACAGCAGCGCGCGGGCGATCGTGGCGCCGGAGCCGCTGCGCAAGGAGAAGCCCGAACTGCTCGCCTTGAACGAGAACGGCACGCGCAACCCCTACTTGCCGAACCTGACCAACCCCGAGGCGGCGCGGATCGCGGGCCAGATCATCCGCGAGCATCTGCGCAAGAACCCGGGGGCCAACTCGTACGGTTTCGCCCCGGACGACGGTCTGCCGCGCGACTTCAACCCCGAGACGCTCAAACTCAGCCGGGGCTTCGTGACCCTTGGCGGACGCCCGGGCGTGCCCGGCGAGGCCAGCATCACCGAGGAATGGCTGACGTTCGTCAACCGGGTGGCCGAGGAAGTCCACAAGGAGTTCCCCGAAGCCTACATCGCCACCAACGGCTACGCCAACCGCAACCTTCCGCCCGAGGGCGTCCAGCTCGACGACCGGATGGTCATCATGTTCGCCGCCATCTGGAGTTGCACGCTCCACGGCTACGACGACGAGCACTGCTGGCAAAAGGTCCGCCAGGGGCAGATGCTCCGGCGGTGGTGCGAGCTGTGCAAGAACGTGTGGATCTACGGCTACAACTACAACATGCTCGTCTCGGGATTGACGCCGCTGCCCGAGTTCACCAAACTCCGCCGCGACTTCCCCTTGATGAAGAAATGGGGCGTGATGGGCTTCCACGACGAGTCGCGGAACGTCTGGGCCGAGGCGGGCATCGCCAGCCGATACTTGCGGGCCCAGTTGGAATGGAACGCCCAGGCCGACGTCGACGCCATCCTCGACGACTTCTTCACCCGGTGGTACGGCCGCGCCGCCGGGCCCATGAAGGCCTTCTACACGGCCCTCGACGAGGCCGTCACCTGCGCGCCGATCCACGGGCACGAAGACCGCATCCTTCCGGAAGTTTATACGCCCGCGCTGCTCGCGCGGCTCAAACAGCTCGTGGCCGAGGCCGAGCAGCTTGCCGACACCGAGCGCGACAAGCTGCACGTGCGGGCCGAGCGGCTGATCTACGAGCACCTCGCGGCGTACATGGATCTGGCCGCAGCCGAGGCGGCCGGCGACTACCGCGCGGCCGTCGCCCATGCCGACCGCATGCTCGCCTTGCGCGGGCAGTTGCACGCGATCAACCCGTTCTTCATCTGGCCCGACGAAAAAGGCTATCACACGGGCGTGTGGTACTGGACGATCACCGACCGGAAAAAGTACTACCAGTCGCTGGTCGACAAGACCACGGGCAAGACCGGCACGCTGGTGGCCCTCGCGCCGCGCAAGACCGCCTTCCGAGTGGACCCGCACGACGAGGGCATCCACGCCGGATGGCACCAGCCGGCCGGTTCAAGCCCGGGCTGG
>JANLFZ010000102.1:13762-15100 GCA_024653385.1 Thermoguttaceae bacterium
ACCGGCCGGCTGGACGCCGATCGACACGACCCGGCCGTTCTACCGGCAAGGCTACGACGACCCGCGCGGCTACCCTTACGTGGGCCACCTCTGGTACCGCTTCCAGCTCGACGTGCCCGCAGCCTTCCAAGGCAAGAAGATCATGCTCTGTGTGCCCGTCGTGGTCACGGAGGCCTGGTGCTGGGTCAACGGCCAATACGCAGGGCACCGCCCGTACCAAGAGGCCTACGTGCGTCCGGCCGAGTTCGAGATCGACATCACGCCGCTGGTCCGCCCGGGCCAGATGAACCTGATTGCCCTCCGGGTTGATACGAGTCTATCGCCCGCGCAGGCGGCGGAAGGGATCCAATCGCGGATGTTTCTCTACAGCCCGAAGTAGTGGTCGGGTGTGTCCAAGGCGGCGCCCGACAATGACCTTCCGGCAGAATCCAGGTCGGACGAGCGTGATTGGTCCAACCGTTTTGTCTACGCTTTCTCTTGAGCCCTGCCGGTCTTCGAGCAACGTCATGCGCGCGGCGCCGCGCTGCCTTGGAGTCCGCTCGCCGAGTCGGTAGAATCACGGGTGGCTGGTCACGCGAAACGCCGGCCTTTCGTCGAATAAGATGCGCGCCGTGCCGGCGCGGTCGTGGGAAGGGTGCGATGCTCAAGACGGTCTTCGTGGGCGACGTGCGGTTGGCGGTCGAGGATCGCGGCAGCGGTCCGCCGGTCCTATTGGTTCATGCTTTTCCCCTGGACCACTCGATGTGGGACGCTCTGGCCGCGTTGCTGGAAGGCCGGTGCCGGGTGATCGCGCCCGACCTGCGCGGATTCGGGGGCAGCGACCGGACCGAGGGGACCGTGACCATGGAGCGGCTTGCCGACGATCTGGCGGGGCTCTTGGACGCACTGGGCGTGGCCGAGCCGATCGTGCTGTGCGGGCTGTCGATGGGGGGGTACGTGGCCTTTCAGTTCTGGCATCGGCATGGCGGGCGGCTGCGCGGGCTGGTGCTTTGCGATACCCGGGCCACCCCCGACGCGCCGGAGGCGGCCCAGACCCGACTCCAGACTGCCGAGCGTGTGCTTCGGGAAGGTCCTGGGTTTCTGGCCGAGACGCTGATCCCGAGGCTTGTGGCCCCGGCGACGCTTGCGCATCGGCCGGAGGTGGTGGAGCGTTTGCGTCAGGTGGTTTTGGCGGCTGATCCCCGCGGCGTCGCGGCGGCGCAGCGGGGCATGGCGGCCCGACCCGATGCCACGCCCTGGTTGCCGCGCATCGAGTGCCCCACCTTGGTCGTCGTGGGCGAGCACGACGCGATTGCCCCGGTCGACGAGATGCGCGCGATGGCGGGTCAAATCCCCCGG
>JANLFZ010000103.1 GCA_024653385.1 Thermoguttaceae bacterium
CATCGCGTTGATCGTAGGCACGATCACCGCGATGGCCCCCAGCGGCCAGCGCCGTTCCATGCCGAGGAATGCCGTCAAAGACAGAACGAGGAACAGCGACTCGCTATACGCCATGCGCAGGAAGAAGCCGGTGGGAAAGACCGCCAGTGCAAAGACCGCGTACCCTGCCAGCCGAGCCGGTCCCTCGGGAAACCGCTGGCGCACGTAGACGATCACTAGGGCAAAGGCCCCGACCAAGAGCGCGTGCGAAACCAAGAGGCCCGCCCAGTGGAGCGACAGCGGCGCTAGCGCCAGCACGGCCCGCACCAGGACCGGGTAAGCCGGGAAGAACGCCACGGCCGACTGCCCCTGGGGATTGTACGTGTACCCGCGCGCCGTGATCTCGAGGTACCACTGGCCGTCCCAGAGGGTCAGCGTGTCGAGGATCACATCGCCCGCCGGGGGAATGTGCCGTGGGCATTTCGGCCGCGCCGCCGGCGCAAGCAGGCTTGCGCCAGACTCCGCGCCCAGAACCACCAAGGGGAGCGTCAGCACGTAGGCAAGTAGCGCGCGTGTCACGACGCCGTACGCGCCCGACGGGGCTCCGCCCGTCCCGGTTTTCCGTTCGCACGTTTTGTCTGCCCTGCGCAAATGCATCGGTTTAGCTTGGCTTTTCGGTCTTCAGGTGCATCCGTCGTGGCTCCTATTCTGCAAAACGCTCGCTTCCATCGTGGAGCGGCTTCGAGAGCCAGCAGCCGCAGCCCATTCTTCCGCAGCTCCGGTTGGCCTCCAATTGCGACATCGCCAGAGCGTGCGCAGCGCCTCCCATCCGTCGCGCCAGCGGATGTTCTTGCCCTGTTTCACGCTTCGCGGTTCGTAGTGAATTGGCACCTCCATGATTTCCAGTCCCATGCGGCAGGCCTTCGCCGTGACCTCGGGGCAGAATTCGAATCGCTCGCACTGAAGTTCCATTGCCCGCAGGACCGGGGCAGGGAACACCTTGTAACATGTCGCTTCATCCGTCAGCTTTACGCCGTATAACAGCCACACGGACCAGTTCAAGAGCGACACGCCCGCACGCAGCACACTCCAGGGACGCGGGCGACCCGCCGGCCTCGACATGTACCGCGAACCGTAAACGACATCGGCGTTCCCGGATAAGAGCGGCTCAATGAGGCGGGGATAGTCCTGCGGGTCGTACTCCAAGTCGGCGTCTTGGATGATTGTAAAGCGTCCTCGAGCACGCGGTAACGCCGTGCGAATGGCGGCACCCTTGCCCCGATTCGTCGAATGCGCCAGTATGGTCACGCCGGGGCGATAGTACCATTGCTCGAGTATTGCGCTGGTTCTGTCGCTGGAAGCGTCGTCAACGACAAGTACCTCCTTGTCGCACGGCGCGGCCAGAACGCGCCGGAGCAATTCATCGATCGTGGACGCTTCATTGTAAACAGGAACAATGACGGTAAGCAGTGGCTCCCCAGGTGCCGGAGACGAGGAACGGGCGCCTGAGACAGCCGCGTTGGCTTGCTGTCGCGCGCCCGTGCGACATTTCCACTTGCGGATCATGGAATCAGCTCCCCAGGGTTTGGAAATCCTCAAATGGGGGAAGCCCAAGTTCCACACGCACACGGTTCGCTTCTGCGAGGCTGATGCGATAGATGTAGATCGAGTATCCGACTAAGGCGAAAGGACGCAATCGGAGGAAATACAAGTACCGCGATGAAGGTTCATGAATCCGTGTTACGCTGATGGCATACAGCCCAGGTTCCGGCTGGGTCGGAGGAGGTGGCACATCAACCCCTGCCAGTTGCGGCGAAAGCGACAGCGGCAAGGCTATCCCGCGGAGCCGCAAATCTCGATGGCGGTCGAGCCACTGACGAAGGTAAATGAGGTCCTGGCCCCAATCGATGTTGCTATCGAGAAGGTGATAGTGCCCGCGCCGGGGGCCGCCCACCAACTCGTTGAAGTAGGAGAGCGAATGCGGGTATATTGCCACACTACTACTCAAACTCCAACCCAAGAGGATGCAAGCCATTGCCCGACATTCGCGCCGCACCATGACTGCGGGCGAGAAAGACTTGGCGGCGAAGACATACAGAAAAGGGAACGAAGGAAGGGCATAGCGGAGATGATGACTGAAACCAGTCTGCGAGCTAACCAGGACCAGCACGCTGACCGCAGGCGCCAGGAGCGCCAGTTCCGCTCTCCAGACGCTTCTGCCACGGGGGAAGGCGAGCGACGCAACGGCCATCGCGAGAAGCCCTAGCGTTCCCAGCGGCGTTTTCACGGCCATTGCATACAGGTAATAATACCACCACCCCGCTCGTTTCCACGTGCCACGGAGGTACGAAGGCATCTTCGATTCGAAGTCGAGCTTCTGCCGATCCAAGCCAAGCACATAGTCGCGGGGGAGAGGTATGGGAAGCCAACCCACCAAGCTACCGGCGTACTTATTTCCGATGCAATGGGGGTCGGTATCGCGCGTTGTTGGGGGCGAGTCTTCCGAGCCGCCCCACGCGCGGCTGACGAACCGATATCGCTCCAGACGTGTACAACACCCCAGAAACCCGTAGGCGGCGTTCACCACGACAAGCGCCAGGAGCAGAATGGCGGCCATGCGAATCGCGCTCGTAGATAGGCGCACGGCGTGCAGCCGCCCGAGACCTGCCGCCAGCCACATCGCAGGCCACAACGGCAAGAGGACCAGCCAAGTGCACTTGGTAAGCAGTGCCAACCCCAACGCGCCTCCGGCCAATATCGTCGCGGACCACGCCGGGCGTTGCAGCCATCGCCAGAAGGCATAGTTGGCCGCTACACCGATCGAGGCAGCAGGCGCGTCGGGAGTGATCATCTGCGCATGCGCGAGGATGTCGGGCGACAAACACCACAAGGTCATTGCAGCCAGCCCGGCTGATCGGCCATAAAGTTCTTGACCCCAGCGGTAGCAAATCCAGCCCCCAAGCAGGCTGAACGGAATGCAGGCCAGGCGCGCCCAAGCAAAATACGGGAAAGCGTCGGCCCCATAGGTCAGGCAGAAGTGCATAGCGGCCAAGAGTTCCGGCCGATACACGCCCTCCGCCTTGGGCACGGTCCAATCGACCTTCGGACCGGCAATGAGCACCGGCAGCGCGGCAACCATCCGCACCAACGGCGGATTCACGCGGTACACGTCCGTACGGCCCTCGGTCCAATACAAGAGACCGCAAGGCAAATGCCCCCATTCGTCGATTGCTGGACTATGCGCAAACGCGCCGTAGGCCAGCAGGACCGCATGCAGCGTCAGCAGAGCCGCCAGCGCAGCGCGATGGGCCGCGCGCGTTTCAAGCCACGCCGCCTTGATATTCGCGTTGCTTCGCAAGCCAGCGCCCTCGCCAATGGCCGCAATTGCCAAATCGTCCACGCAGGCACCTTCCGGCGATACCTAGAGCATTGGTTCCGGTCACCGCAATCAGGCACAAAACTGGCAACAGATCACCCAGCGTGCAATATGGCGAGCACCTCGAATCGATGGGTGCGCGGGCCAGAAGCACGGGCACCTCCTCCGGCATGCCCGACGCGAGTCCGACGACACGCCCACAACTATCGATCACCGCAGTGGTTCCGCCGACGGACACGCGAAAGTGCGGCCTGCGGAATTCGACGGCGCGGAGGCGCGTGTGCAGCATGGTGATCTGGCTGACTTTGCCCGACTGATCGAAGGATTCATCCATCGCGCAAACAAAAAAGTCGGGGCGAGACGGCACAGCGGCGCGCATCAATCGCCGGTGTACGCCGGAAAAACAGATGTCGTAACAGACCAGAGGTCCTATCCGGAGACAACGCCCAGCCCTATCGGTGAGCAAGAAGGCCTCCGGCATCCGGCATGCAGCGCGTGGCCCTCGGTGCAATTGCCAAAGGCGCACGCATTCCGGGGGCCACCACCCAAGACGATCAAGCCATTCCGGGACGTGTTCCAATAGAGGCACCAAATGCTGCTTGTCGTAGATGCCTTTGATACCCTCGGAGGGCGTACAGTAAATCAGGCTATTCACGCTAGCCCAGGGTAGGGCCTGCTGCCGATGCGCCTCTTCGCTTTCCGCGCGACGCCAGGCGCCTAGCAGCACCGGTGCGTCGAGTTTTCGGCTTACTGCGCGCAAAGCTTCCTCGCCCTTGCCCGCCGAAACCGTGTTTCCGGCGGTTGACGCTTTGCGGGTCAACGCCCAAAGAGGCTCCTGCCACGCGGCCTCGGGCCACAAATAGAAGTCGACCTTTTGCCCAGGCTCTTCGCGTTCTCGCCATTGCTGCCAAGCTAGCTTCTGCGCAAGCCCGCGAAACAGATCCAGGTCCGTCCTTTCACAGATGCGTCCGCGAACCAGCGCGACTCGCGGTCCTGCTTCCCCCAGAGGCTGCTCAAGGCGCCACGCCCCATAAAGCCAGGTGGCAACGAGTACGACCACCGTGCCGCCTGCCGACGCGACTACCGGGGCTGGACCTCGCTGCCCTCGGTCGCGGAAGACCCTCCAGAGGACCACATCCGCCGCAGTGCCGTTGACCATCGCCACCAACGCACTGAGAACCGTGACCCCGCCAAGGTCCGCCGCCTGCATGAGCTGATGCTGCCCCACGACCGCCTGCCCCAGCCAGAGTAGCGTAAAGTTTTCGCCCACAGCCACCTGAAATGCCCAGTAACGAATCCACTCGCAAGCGACCCATACCACTGGAAACACGATCGCCAAGGGCCACTGGCAATGTCTCGCGCATTGCCGCCCCAACGCGAGCCCAAGCGCGATGCAAAGTCCCCCACCAAGACTTGCCCAGAACCAGATGCCCGCCAGCAGCCCCCCGAGGGTCCAATACAGAAACGACAGGCCTGTGGCGTGGAAAAGCGTACCCCCAACCAGGCCACCAGCCCACGCAAGCGACACGGGTACGCACGGACGTAAGACCGCGGCCAAAGGAATTAACCCTAGCCAGGCCCAAAGACAGGAGCGGGAAGACGAAACGGCCACACCAGCCAGCGCGCCGCCTACCGCAGCGGCCAGGAGAAACCCTGTTGCAACCACCGTTGTGACTGGCGGCCGCGAAAACATGATCCCGCCCTCCTACTCTGCCACCGAGGACGGCGATGGCCTTTCGCGTCGCTCGCGCCTCCTCAAAAGAAGAAATAGCGCGATCATTGCCACGCCTACCAACAACATCGCTAGTCGCCCGAGCCAAACCGCGCGTGGAGGGCCGAGCGTGATCCCCAGGGCCTCTGCCGTAAACTGGCTTTCTGGAGGAGGACGCAAGTCGATCTTCACCACCTCGAAGGTCTCAACCAAACCCCTAGTCTGCGCAGGCCCCAGCTCCCGCCAGTACGCGACGCGTTTTAGCAGGGGAAGCCCGCCGGCCGTGCCTCCGTACTCGTATGTGCCGCGGAGCAGTTCATCGTTTTCACCCATTGGGCTGCGCATGCCCAGGGTTATCTCTTTGAGAGCCCAGCACTTGTCACGATAGAAGGTGAACACATTTCGCCGCTGGCGCCGGTCTTTCCAAGCAGCCGTCGTATGGATACGAACCAAACGCTTCGATCCCTCCAGGGCCTCCTCGACTTTCTCGATCGAATAAGTGTCGGCTCGGAACGGAAGGGGACCAAAAATCCAAGTTTCCACCGGTGCCACGTATGCACGACAGGGGGACCATTGGAACGCCAGATATGAGAGTTCCGCCAACCCCTCCTCGTAGTCGCCCCAATCGCCGACAACCATTGCTCCATCCACCCCAGTGTTACTGGCCCTCACATACCCCTCGGGTCGAACCAACAGGACGCCCGTGCGACCCGTCGTTGTTTGTCCGTCCGGTGTCAACCCACGGGACTCCGCACGAAACAAGCGTTCCCCCCTAGCGCAGAAGACTAGGTAGCTGGCGCGTTTTCCCTCGGGGTTCTCTGAACTCGTGTACGCACGAACCGAGGCCTCGCGCCGTATGCCCTCCATGGACATGTTTCCATAGCCCTCTTTCAGCCGCGCAAGCATTGCGCGGTACTCCTCCAGGATCTCCCGCTCCGCCGCCGACACACGGAGTTCAATGCGCGTGGCTGCGAGGCAATCGCAGACTAGCGGGCTGCCTAGCACCACAAGGGAGAGAACTGCCACGCAGTGCTTCCGCCACCTGGCCCATGGCTGTGCGATGTCACGTGCCGCCATGCTCGGCAAACCCAGGCGATACCGCTTGGCCGAGATGATAAGACACTCTCGCACCCCGGGTGGGCCGCAATCGAAAGGAATGGAGCTACACTTCACGACGGTTCTCCAGCGCCGATGGCACCGGAGTGCCACCTCATGTCCCCTGATCCGGTAGAGCGCATAAGCAATAAGTCTGCAGCGCTTGATAGTACTTCGTTCTGCACGCACAGTTTGGCATGCCCGGGTCGCAAGGATCTCCACCGCACCGCATTCTGCACTCGCCCGTGTCCTCCTGGCAGCCGTCGTCACCGAGGGAACCGCAGGCTGGCACATGCATATCATTACAACCGCGTGGTGCCGCACAGCCCGGAAAAGAAAGCAGGACCAACCCCACCAGGAATATCCCGGCTCCCCCACACAAGTCGGCGACAATACGCGAAGTGTTCATAGCCAAGACCCTTGATTGAACAGAAGGAATCAATCGTCCCATGTTTCGCTCATCACTCGCCTCTCGGTCTGCGCAACTCGCTGAAGGGCACAGCCTCACGGCGGACGCCCATCTTGCGGACCTCGCAACACGTCGCCCTGGGTGACCCCGTCGGTGTCCAGGGGCTCGACGATTTCCGCGGTCACGCTTACGACAACAGGCATGGTCGGCACGTCCAGATAGAGCTGCGCCTTATGCGTAACAAACTGGCCGACTTTATCTTTCGGCGCTGTGAACCGAAGACGAACCGGCGCCACCCCGCGCGGCTCGATCAGCACCGGTAGGCCATCCGTAGCGATACAGCCACAATCTCCCTTCGCCCCAACCACGACCACGGCCCGTCGCCTTAGGTTGAGAACACCCACGGGTATCGAAGCCTCCACTCCGGCGGGCACGCGTGCAACCTGGGCCTTGTCCACCTCTGGCACGACAGCATATCCGGCCAGATAGGCAAGCCCCCTTGCGGCCGAACCGAACCGCCATACAGCCCAAACACAGAACACCCCAGCAAGCACCGCGGCCACCGAAAACGCACCACGCAAAGCCCACATGCGCCGGCCGATGTTCGCGAGGCTGGGCAAGGACACCCCCTCGGGCGGTCTGCGCATGCACTCCGCCGGCCTGCATCGAACGAGCAGCGCGACGATCAACATGTCCATCCCCACCATAATCCATGGACTTGCCTTAACGCGCCCAAGACAGCCACACGACATCTCACCCGCAATACCTTTGTACGCCGACACACACGCGAAGATCACAAAGACAGCTAGCGCCACGGCCCAAGACACGCGCGCCAAAACCGTGAGCAGTAGCCAAACCCCCAGACAGGCCTCAAACAAGACCACACCGAGCAGGAACCACCGCGACTCAAGCAGGCCGAAGCCGAGCACCGGTTCGGTGAGAAGTTGATGGGCCTTGAGCGCGGCCGCGGTCAAGAGCAGCAGCCCGAGGAAGATGCGGAGCAGGTTATAGCCCCCCCCGGAAGATCGGCAAGCGCCGGAAACGCCCGCGAAACCAGCCTGCCGGGGCCTCGCCCGGCAACCGCCACCCTCGCCCTACGCCAGCCATCGGTCGCCTCCCCAGGGTTCGACCCGCTGACCTTCCCTGCCTCCCACGCGCGCCGGCTGGCCAGCGCCAGCCACGCGCGAGTCCTCACACGGCCGCAATTCTAAGCGAACCCGGCCCGCGATTGCAAGTACTCGTTTCGTGAAATTTCAAAAATCTTTCAACCCCTCCATAGGGTCATGCCGTTCTCTTGCGACGCCTATCTCCCCTCGCCCGCTTGCGGGAGAGGGGCCGGGGGTGAGGGCGGCCAGGCCACGGAGGGGCTTGACGGTTCTGCGTTACGGCAGAGGGGCTCGAGGTAAGGGGGCCGTGACACGCCTCGCGTGGTCGAATATGCTGATGTCGCTTCGTTTGAGCGTAACCCAGTCCCCCGCCCAGCAACCCGGGGGCTTTTCGGTAGAATCCAGGAGAGTCCCGTGACATCCACCCGACGTCTTTTCCTGCAATCGTCCGCCGCGGCGGCTGCCGCGATGATTGTGCCCCGGCACGTATTGGGCGGGCCGAAGTTCGTTCCGCCGAGCGAAAAGGTCCACGTGGCGCTGGTCGGGGCCGGCGGACAGGGGCGGACCAACGTTCGCGCACTGTTCCAAGAGCCCGATGCCCAGGTGATCGCCGTGGCCGACCCGATCGAGGCCTTCAGCCTCGAGGCCTTCTACTACAAGGGGCAGGGCGGGCGCAAGCCGGTCCGGGCGGAGATCGAGAAGCGTTATGCCGAGAAGACCCCGAACTTTCGCTGTGCCGAGTACGAAGACTTCCGCGTGATGCTCGAGAAGGAGAAGGCCATCGACGCGGTGCTCTGCGCCACGCCCGACCATTTGCACGCCTACGTCTCGGTGCTCTCGATGCGTGCGGGCAAGCATGTGTATTGCGAGAAGCCGCTTGTGCACAACGTGTGGGAAGCCCGCCTGGTCGCGCGCGTGGCCAAGGAGACCGGCGTGGCGACCCAGATGGGCAACTCGGGGCATTCGCGCGAGGGCATCCGCCAGACCTGCGAGTGGATCTGGGACGGCGTGATCGGGCCGGTGCGCGAGGTTCACGCCTGGGTGGGGGCCAACCGGTGGAACAAGCACCTGACGGGCCGGCCGACCGACGCCCCGCCCGTGCCGCCGGGCGTCCAGTGGGACCTCTGGATCGGCCCGCGCCAGCCGCGCCCGTACCATCCCGCCTACACGCCCGTGACGTGGCGTGATTTCTGGGACTTTGGCGGCGGTGGGCTGGGCGACTTCGGCTGCCACGACCTCGACGCGGCCTTTTGGGCCTTGGACCTTGCCGAGCCGAAGACGATCGAGGCACGGCCCGCCGGCAACATGAACGACGAGATCGCCCCGCACGGCGAGGTGTGCTACTACCAGTTCGGCCCGCGGGGCGACAAGCCGGCGGTCCGCGTCACGTGGTACGACGGGGGCCTCAAGCCGCCGTGTCCCGACGAGATGGGCCCGCGGCCGCTGCCCGACCGGGGCGTGCTGTTCGTCGGCGACAAGGGGATGCTGTTGGCGGAAGGCGCCGGCGGCACGCCGCGCCTGGTCCCCTACGAGAAGACCCGGGACTACAAGAAACCCGCCCCGTCGATCCCGCGTTCCAAGGGCCATCATCGCGACTGGCTCGACGCGTGCAAGGGCGGCCCGCCAGCCAGCGCGAACTTCGCCTACGGGGCGCGGCTGACCGAGCTGGCGCTCTTGGGCATCGCCTCGCTGCGCGCGGGCAAGAAACTGGTCTGGGACGCGGCGAACATGAAGGCCGTCGGCGCCCCCGAGGTCGACGCCATCCTGCGCGGCTCGTACCGCAAGGGATGGGAGCTTGCCTGAGGTGACCGGGCCCGGGGCTCGGCGACCTGTGGGTTCTTCCCGAGGCGGGTACAATGGGGAAGCTGGGCCGCGGGGCTTTTCGCAGTAGGCGGCGCTGCTGGGTCCGCGCGCCGGGAGTTCTTGACAGGTAATGGCAACGGTTCGACGCACGCTTTGGACGCTGGCGGTCGGTGCATTGCCTTGGTTGGCCATGTTGGGGTGCGGACTGGGTGGCGGCGATCCCAGCGGGCGGTTGAGGGTTGTCTGCACCACGGGTCAGGTGGGCGACATGCTCCGACGGATCGGCGGCGAGCACCTCGCGGTCGAAGTGCTCATGGGACCGGGGGTCGATCCGCATTTGTACAAACCCACGCCCGGCGACCGCCGGCGGCTCAACGCGGCCGACATCGTGTTCTATAGCGGCCTGCACCTGGAGGGCCGGCTGGCCGCTCTGTTGGAGAGGCTTCCGTCGCGGAAGCCGGTCTTTGCCGTCACCGAGGTCTTGGTCAAGGAGCACAAGGATCGATTGCGCGCCACCGAGGGCGGCGAGGCGACCTACGACCCGCACGTCTGGTTCGACGTCTCGCTTTGGGCTTGTTGCGTCGATTATGCCGCCGCGAGACTGATCGAGGTCGACCCGGCCAACGCCGCCGACTACCGCCGCAATGCCGATCGGTACCGCGCCGAACTGGAGGCCCTGCACCGCGAGGTGAAACAGCAGTTGGCCCAGATTCCCAAGGAGCGCCGGGTGCTGGTCAGCGCGCACGACGCCTTCGCCTACTTCGGAAGGGCCTACGACGTCGAGGTCCGATCGCTCCAAGGCATCAGCACGGCCGACGAGGCCGACCTGGGGTCGGTGAACCGGCTGGTCGATCTTCTGGCGACCCGCAAGATCAAGGCCGTGTTCGTCGAGAGCAGCGTGCCACCGAGGAATGTGCAGGCGTTGGTCCAAGGTTGCGCGGCCCGGGGACACTTGGTGAAAGTCGGCGGCGAACTGTACTCCGACGCCCTGGGGCCCCCCAATACGCCCGAGGCGACCTACGTCGGCGTGGTGCGGTACAATGTGAAGACTATCGTCGAGGCACTGCGATAATGTCGAACGACCGCGGATAAGCAACCACGAATCACGGCCAACCAACCTTTGCCATGCCCCCTCCGCCGCTTGAAATCCACGACATGACCGTCGCCTACCACCGCAAGCCGGTGTTGTGGGACATCGACCTCACGGTGCCCGAGGGAAGCCTCGTGGGCATTGTCGGGCCGAATGGGGCCGGCAAGAGCACCGCCTTGATCAGCGTGCTCGGCCTGATTCCCTTGGCCAGCGGGCGGGTCGAGATCTACGGGAAGCCCTATGCCCGGCAGCGGCACCAGGTCGGCTACGTGCCGCAGCGCGAGTCGGTCGATTGGGACTTCCCCGTGACCGCGATGGACGTGGTGCTCATGGGTACCTACGGCCGGCTCGGCTGGATCCGCCGGCCGGGCGCTGCCGAGCGCCACGCGGCCCGGCTATGTCTTGCCCAGGTCGGCATGGAAGCCCAGGCCGACCGGCAGATACGGCAGCTTTCGGGCGGGCAGCAACAGCGGGTGTTTTTGGCTCGGGCGTTGGCCCAGGATGCCCGCATCTACTTCATGGACGAGCCCTTTGCCGGGGTGGACGCGTCCACCGAACAGGCGATCGTCCGCCTGCTTCAAGCGCTCCGCGACGGCGGCAAGACGGTGATCGTGGTCCATCACGACCTCCAGACCGTGGCCGACTACTTCGACCACGTGATCCTGCTGAACATGCGCCTGATCGCGTCGGGCCCCACGGCCACGACGTTCACCCACGAAAACCTCCACAAGGCCTATGGCGGCCGGCTGACGATCCTCGACGAGGCCGCCGAGGCCGTGCGCCGGGGGCCCGCGCCGTGACGTTTCTCACCTGGATCGTGCTGATCGGCACCAGCCTGCTGGGGAGCGTGGCGGGCGTGCTGGGGTGTTTTGCCGTGCTTCGGCGCAGGGCCCTCGTGGGCGATTTGCTCTCGCATGCGGCCCTGCCCGGCCTGTGCCTGGCGTTTCTGGTCCTCGGTCAGCGGCACTTCGGGGGGATGCTCTTCGGGGCGTTCTGCACGGGCCTGGCGGGCGTGGGCCTGGTGACCCTGGTCTGCCGATGGACGCGCACCAAGGAAGATGCCGCCGTCGGCATCGTGCTGAGCACGTTTTTCGGCGCGGGCATCGTGCTTTCGTCGGTGATCCAGAACCAGGAGGGAGGCGGAGCCAAGGCGGGACTCGAATCGTACATCTACGGGCAGGCAGCGGGCATGGTCCTTCAGGACGTGCTCTGGATCGCGATGGTCTCGGCGGCCGCGCTGGTCGTGGTCGTCCTGTTGTTCAAAGAGTTCAAGGTCCTCAGCTTCGACCCGGCCTTCGCCCGGACGCAGGGCTGGCCCACGCTCGCCTTGGACCTGGCCATGATGGGCACGCTGGCCTTGGTGACCGTGACGGGCCTGCCGGCGGTCGGCGTGGTGCTGATGGCCGCGATGCTCATCCTGCCGGGGGCCACGGCCCGATTCTGGACCGAGCGGCTCGGCCCGATGCTCGTCCTCTCCGGCATCCTCGGGGCCGCCCCCGGGACGATCGGCACGCTCTTGTCGGCGGGCGTGGTGGCCGGATGGCTGGGGTTCGATCCGTTGGCCTTCGGACCGACCGCGACCAACTTGCCGACCGGACCGTTGATCGTGCTGTCGGGTACGGCGCTCTTCCTGTTCTCGGTGCTCTTTGCCCCGCGGCGGGGCGCGGTGGCGCGGCTTTGGGCCGCGGCACGGCTGCGGAGCACCACCGCCCGCGAGAACCTGCTGCGCACCCTCTACGAACTAAGCGAACCGCGCCTGCCGGACCGGCCGGCCATCGCCGTCGAACAGCTTCTGACCCATCGCGCCTGGCGGGCCTGGCAGGCCCGGTGGCTGGTGCGCTGGATGTCATGGCTCGGGCTGGTCGAACGCACGCCCGAGGGGGCCCGGCTGAGCGAGTCGGGCCTCGGGAAGGCCCGGGGGCTGGTCCGCACACACCGGCTCTGGGAGCGATTCCTGATCGAGCGGGCCGACATCGCCCCCGACCACGTCGACCGCGACGCCGACATGATCGAGCACCTCCTCGGCCGCGAGATCGTCGACGCACTCGAAGAGCGATTGGCGGCCCAGGGCGGCCCGCGCGACGCCGTGCCCCAGTCGCCGCACGAAATAAGAAGGACAAAGGACGAAGGACGAATGTCGAAAGACAAATGACGAAGGAATGACGAAGGCGACGAAAGAACGACTCGGGTCGAGGGTAGAAGTCCACCTTCGAGATTCGCGGTTGGACACTCGAGCTTCCTTCGTCATTTGACTTTCGACATTCGACATTTCTTCGTCATTTGACTTTCGACATTCGACATTTGAAGACTTATGGCCTGGCTCCAGTCCCTCAGCCCCGATACCGAAACCACCCTCTGGGTGATGCTCATCGGCGCGATGACCAACACGGCCTGCGCGTTGTTGGGGTGCTACCTCGTGCTGCGGCGCATGAGCCTCTTGGGCGACGCGATCTCGCATGCCGTGCTGCCGGGGCTGGTGGTGGCGTTCATTCTGTCGGGGACCCTGAACGTGGGCTACATGTTCCTCGGAGCGTTGGCCGTCGGGCTCTTGACCAGCGCGCTGACCGAGACCCTCCATCGCCACGGGGGCGTGGCCGAGGATGCCGCGATGGGCGTCGTGTTCACCTCGCTGTTCGCCCTGGGCGTGATCCTGATCAAACGCTACGGCAGCGGCGTGGATCTGGATCCCGGTTGCGTGCTCGAGGGCCTCTTGGAGTTCGTCGATCTGAACCGCGTGGAGGTGGCCGGGCATTCGGTCCCCCGGGCCCTGGTCTCGATCGCGCCCGTGCTGGCACTGAACCTCCTGTTCCTCGTGGTGTTCTGGAAAGAACTCCTGGTCAGCTCGTTCGACCCGGCGCTGGCCACCACGATGGGCTTCCGCGCGGGGCTCTTGCACTACGTGTTGATGGCCCTGGTGGCGTTGACGACCGTGGCCTCGTTCGAGCAGGTGGGGTCGATTCTGGTCATCGCGATGCTCATTGTACCCGGCGCCACGGCCCATCTGCTGACCGACCGGCTTCGCACCATGCTGGGGCTGGCCGCCGCGATCGCGGTGGCCTCGGCCGTGCTGGGGCAACTCGCCGCGACGCGATGGAACACGAACACGGCGGGCATGATGTCGGTCGTGGCGGGCATGTTCTACCTGGCCGCGGTCTGCTTCTCGCCGCGCTACGGCATGCTCAGCGTCCTGGTGGGAAACTTCCGCAACGCGCTGACGATCGTGCGCGAGGACCTCTTGGCCATGCTCTACCGGCTCGAAGAACTGGCTGCCGAGCGACCCCTCGGACCCCGCGAGGCCATCCAGGCCGTCGGCGGCGGCGTCTTGGCCACCCTCGGACTGTGGTCGTTGGCGCGCCGCGGCGAAATCCAACGCGACCATTCCGCCGTGCGACTGACCGAGCGGGGCCGGCGCCGGGCATCGCAGATCGTCCGCTCGCATCGCCTCTGGGAGGCGTATCTGGTCCGGTACCTCGGGCTTCCGCTGGACCACGTCCACGAGCCGGCGGCGCACATGGAACACTACATCGGCGGTCGGCTCCAGGAGCAACTGGCGGCCGACTTGGAGCAAACCGGCACCGACCCGCACGGCCGCCAAATTCCGCATGGCGAACCGCCGCCTGCTTCCGGAACCGCCGAGTGACCGAAGCCGGCCGACGGACCTGTCGATCCCGCTTGAATGGCCTTCAGGACGCGCCGATGTTCCACGCCCACCCCAACCCCGCCAGGGCACGCAGGACCACCGTCACCATGACGTAGAAGGCGTACAGCAAGGCGCCGCTGCCGAAATCGAGGTCCAAGGCCGCCAGTCCGGCCAGCGCGCCGACTACCAGAAGGGGAGGGGCCACGAACAGCCACGTCCATAGCTCCTCGGGCCGGATGACGGTCGGGCCGACTTGCGAGAACACGCCCCAGAGGATCACGTACACCACGGCCACGGCGCCGACGCGGAGGTACAACTCGCGTCCGCGGTACGGCTCGAGTTCATCGTCGCGGAGAAACGCATAGCCGGCAACCACCAAAGGCGGCGTCACGAGCAACAGCCCAACGGCCTTGATCAGCATCGAACTCAGGGCGCTGGGGTCGGCGATCAGGCCGGACCTGCGCAAGATCAACGCCGCGATCACCACGACGAGGGCCGCTCCGCCAATGGCGCAGGCTCCCTTGACGCTGAATTGCGCATCGACCCGGGAGACCGGCTTGAGGATCAACGTCCCCTTCTTCGACCTGCCTCCGCCGGCAAACTCCTCGGGAGCGTGGATCTTGACCTCTTCCTCCTTGGTCGGGATCTTGATCGGGGTCTTGCAACTCGGACACGGCCCGGTGCGCCCGGCGAACTGATCGCTCACTTGGAACCGTTTCCGGCAGCCGGGACAAACAACCAGGATCGCCATCCGAGGGCTCTCGCGACGAGGAGGAAGCGGCAGCAACGTTTCGTAACCGTTCCCGGGGACTGTCCCCTTCGGCCGTGAAGGGGGCAGGCTCGTCTTTCGGCCCCTTGCGGGCCGAAAAACGTGCC
>JANLFZ010000104.1:0-6314 GCA_024653385.1 Thermoguttaceae bacterium
GGGAGAGGGGAGTTTCCATTGCCCGAGCCCTTTGCCGCTTGCGGGAGAGGGGAGTATTCGCGCTGGCGTCTGGCGGCTTCGGCGGCGTCGAAGGGCCAACCGGGGCAGGTCAGCGGGGCAGGCGCGGGTTTGGGTTCGGGCGGCGGGACGATGGGCTGGATGTCCTTGGCGGGCGCGGCGTAGATCGCCTCGGGGTCGTCGTCCACGCCGGCGTAGAGCTTGAGGAGTTCCCGCCGGCGCTGGGCCAGGTGCTTCACCCGGGCCTCGCCGGCGATCTCGGTCCACGTGCCGTGGAACGGGCAGTTGAGGTCGATCCAGGTGATCAGCCGGTCCCAGCCCTCGTCGTCGAGCTTGACGCCGTAGTGTCCGCGGCGAAGCATGCGCACAAGCTGCGTGGTGTCGGCGTGGAACTCCATCGGCGTGAGCATGTGGTAGTCGCTTTCCAGTCCCGGCCGGCGGACCCAGCGGTGCAGCTCGGCGTAGCTCGTGGTGAAGTGGCCCGCGTCGACGCCGCCGTAATGGTACTGGCTGGTGTAGTCCTTGATGTACTGCTTACCCCGCAGGTCCACGACCGGTTTGCCGTCCATGGTGCGCCCGTCGTGACAGGCGACGCAGAACTTGTCGAGGACAGGCTGGACCTCGCGGGCGAAGTTGAAGCCGCGGGCCGGTCCATACCAGGGCATGATGTCGGCCGGGGGCTTCTTGGCGGCCAGGGTGGCGCGGTTGGGCGGCCCCGAGTTCTGGCCCTCGTGGCAGCCCACGCACGAGACGACCTCGCCGGGCATGGCGGTGAACCAGCTTCGCATGAGCTGAAGGGCCTTGCCCTCGGCGTCCAACGGCTGGACCGAGATCGGCGTGTTGGCCGGCACGCGGAACACGGCGGAGCCGTCCTCTTCGACGGGCACCGTGCCGAGGATCCGTTTGATGTCCCAGGGCCCTTCCATGCCCACGACCCCCTGCGGCCCGCCCATCCCCGGATACAGATAGTGGTACGAGAGCACGCGGAGCCGCTTGACGGTTCCGCGGGGCACGCCTTCCAGCCCGCCGCCGGCATAGACGTCCGAAAGGAAGACCAGCCCGTCCTTGCGGCGCAAGTCGACCTTGTCGGGCAGGATCGGCGGGCGCGGCGTTTTCTTCAGGGGCAGCGGCTCGAGGATCGCCTGCCCGGGGATCTCCTTGAGCAAGAGCATCCCGTCGAACACGTCGACCAGGTACACGCCCCAAAGGGCGTTGGGCGTCTGCTGGGCGGCGACGAGAAAGTACTTGTCGCTTAAGGGGTACGGATGGAGGAACTTGGGCCAGGACCCATCGACCAGGTTATCGGCGATCACGGCCTCGACTTTCTTGCCGCGCTGGGGGATGCGCTGCACTGCCCCTTGAGCCTCGCGGCGCCCGCGGGCCACGTCGAAAAGCACCAGTTCGCCCATGCGCGGAACCCCGTGGTGCCCGCTGACAATACACACGAACTTCGAGGGTTGCCCCGGGATGGGCCGGGCGTAGAACATCGAGTTCGGCCAGTACGAGTTGCTGCCGTAGAACTCCATCTGCTCGGTGCCGTCGGGGTTCATGTGGAACAAGACCCGATCGTGGGCGTGGGGCGTGTCGGTGTATTCCCAGCGCAGGTACAGCACGCGGCCGTCTTCCATGACGGTGGGGCACCAGTTATGTTCCTGGTCGAAACATAACTGGCGGATGTTCTTGCCGTCGGCATCCATGCGGTAGAAGTTCGCCACCAGGGTGCTGCCGTTGACGCAAGGCACCGCGGCCATCGAGGCGGTCGACGAGAAGATGATCCGCCCGTCGGGCAGGTAGCAGGCGTCGTAGTGGTTCACGTCGGGCAGGTCGCCGGGCGTCACCTGGCGCAGGCCCGAGCCATCGACGCGAATCTCGAACACGTGCCACCGCCCGTGGCTGCCGACCGACGAGAACAAGAGCCGATCGGCGTCGTAGTGGAGATCCACATCGCCGACGAAGACGGGCTCGGCGGGCTTGTAGAGCGTCGCGAGCGTGCCGTCGGGGCCCAGGCCGAGCACGGCGATCTCGTTGTCGAACCCCGAGGTCGGCAGCGCGCAGTTGCTCTGCCAGTTCTGCGGCAGGCCCAAGGCGGGGCTCGTCGTGCTGCGGCGCACCACCAAGAGCTTGTCGAAGTTCACCAGCGGATTGGCCAGCGCCACCCGGGCCTCCAACCGGCAGGCGGCGATGTAGGACCGGCAGAACCGCTCCCACTTGGGTTTGCCTTCGGGCTCGGCCAGGATCCGATCGGCCTCGGCCCGCAGCCGGGCGGCCTCGTCGCGCTCGGCTCGAAGAAAATCCCGAGGCACACCGTCCATCGTCCGATAGTCGTCGATCAGCTCCACCGCGTGGTCGAGCATCTTGCGGAATCGCTCGGGCGAGAGGGCCAACAGGTCGGTCTGGCGCTCCAAGCCCGCGACGACCGAGAGCCGGGCCAGCCACGGGGTGGTCGGGGTGTCGAGTACGGGCTGATCCAGCAAGAGTTCGTCGAACGTCGCCGGGCTGGAGGAGGCGGCCTCGACCGCCGGAATCACGTCCACCGCCAAGCCCGCGTCGGCCTTCTGGGCCAGATTTCTCGTGAGCAGCCGGTGCGCCCTTGGGGTGACGGCTTCGATCGCGGGCCGTTGCACCTTGCCGACCTGGCGCGCTAGACGCCATCCCGGGGGAAACGCCACGGGCGACTCGAACCGCAACGCGCAAATGTGCGGCATGCAGGGCCCAGGACACAAGAGCTTCACGGTGTGCTTGCCCTGCGCGATGCGGACCGTGGCCTGCGGCTCCCAGCGGGCGCTGGCGGTCTGCCAACTCCCGGTGACCGACGCAAATCCCCGATGGATCTTGGCGCCGTCGAGGTAGATGTCCACAGGCCGCGAGTCGGCCGCGGTGTAGAGTGCCATGATCCGGTATTCGGCGGTGACCGGGAACTCGAGGTCGTACTCGGCCTGGTTCGGCAGACGCCCGGCGTTCCAGATGCAGGCGTACTTGTCGGCGTAGGCTTCGCCCGGCAGACTGACGCGGATGTTCCCCCGGTCGAACCAATCGGCGCGGATCGTGAAGGTTGCGGCCGGCGCGGGCTCGGCGGCGGGCGCCATGGGATGGGTGAAGAGGGCGAAGCACGCGAAGGCGCACGCGAGGACTTGAGCCTTCATGATCGACGTCCTCCGCAAAGTGAGGGGCGTGCCAGAAATGCATTGTGCATTCTAGCCCGAACCCGCCTGGGGTCAAGACAGCCAATAGACGCATCCTAAGCCTGGCAGCGTGCCCGATTCAATAAGCCGAGCGTTCCTCGAACGCATGTTTCGGACCGGCCCCAACGTCTCGTTCCCCACAACCGACGGGAATGGCTCACCCCCAGGCGCGCTGGCGAGTCCCCTGGCGGGTCGGTAGGCTTTTCGATACCTTTACGGCATTGGGCGTAACGGTTACGTTTCGACTGCGATCCGTCCTCGCCGGAGTTCTCCTCGCGAAGCACCCGGTTGTTGTTCCATGCCTTCCAACCTAAGCACGCTCCGCAACATCGGCATCATCGCTCATATCGACGCGGGCAAGACCACCGTCACCGAACGGATGCTGTACTACTCCGGCTTCACCCACAAGATGGGGGAGGTCGATAAGGGGACCACGGTGACCGACTACGACGAGGAGGAGCAGCAGCGCGGCATTACCATTCAGTCGGCTTGCGTGACGTTCGAGTGGAAGGGTGTCACGATCAACCTGATCGACACGCCGGGCCACGTGGATTTCACGGCCGAGGTGGAACGCAGTCTTCGGGTCTTGGATGGTGGCGTGGTCGTGTTCAGCGCTCGCGAGGGCGTCGAGGCGCAAAGCGAGACCGTCTGGCGCCAGGCCGACAAGTACCACGTGCCGCGGCTGGCGTTCATCAACAAGCTGGACCGCGAGGGCGCCGATTTCTTCGGAACCTTGGAGGAGATCGAGAAGCGGCTCGATTGCAAGCCGGTCGCCATTCAATTGCCCGTCGGCTCGGGCCCGCCCCACTTCGAGAACCCGTTCCGCGGCATCTTGGACCTGATCGGGATGAAGATGCTCACCTGGGTGGCCGAGACCGAGGGCCGCGAGTTCCGAGCGGAGGAGATCCCGGCGGAATTCCGCGACGAGGCCGAGCTTTGGCGCGGTCAGATGCTCGATCGGCTCTCGGAGTTCAACGACACCTTGCTCGAGCTGTTGTTGGCCGAGCGGCCGGTTCCCGAGGAGCTGATCCACCGCGTGCTGCGCGAGGCCACGGTTCACAACATGGTGGTTCCGGTGCTGTGCGGCTCGGCATTGGACCGGATCGGCATCCAGCCCTTGCTCGACGCGGTGGCCGGCTACCTGCCCAGCCCCTTGGACATTCCGCCGGTCGAGGGAATCGACCCCAAGACGGGCAAGAAGACGGTGCGCAAGGCCAGCCCGGACGAACCGTTTTGCGGTCTGTTGTTCAAGATCCAGGCCGATCGCCACGGGGACCTGGACTTCGTGCGGGTTTACTCGGGTCGGCTGAAGGCGGGCAGCCGCGTTTACAATCCCGGGAAAGACAAGAAGGAAAACGTCCCCCAGCTTTGGCGCATCCAGGCCGACGAGAAGAAGCAGGTCGACGAGGTCGAGGCCGGCGACATCATCGGCATCATCGGGATGCGGCATTCGGTCACCGGCGACACGCTCTGCGACGCCAAGCACCCGATCCTTCTCGAATCGATTACCTTCCCCGAGACCGTCATTTCCATGGCCATCGAGCCCGAGAACGCCACCGAGCGCAAGAAACTGGCCGAGGTCCTGGAGATGATGAAGCGTCAGGATCCGACCTTCCGGGCCAAGGAAAGCGAAGAGACCGGGCAGACGCTCATCAGCGGCATGGGCGAACTGCACCTCGAGGTGATCACCCACCGCTTGACGCGCGACTACCGGCTCAATGTCCGAGTCCACAAGCCGAGGGTGAGTTATCGGGAGACGATCGAGCGGGCCACCGAGGTGACGGGGCACTGCCATCGGAACGTGGCGGGCCAGATGCTGTTCGCGGAACTGGCCGTGCGCATGGAACCCTTCGCGCATGGCGGCAAGCCGGTCGTCGTGACGGTGGGGCCGGGCGTGGACCTGCCGGCGCCCTTGCTCAACGCGGCCCTGGAGGTGCTCACCCAACAGGGCGAAGGCGGCGGCCTGTTGGGCTACCCGCTGATGAACGTGCGCATCACCGTGCTCGGCGGCAAGACCCACGAGACCGAGTCGACCGAATTGGCCTTCCGCCTGGCCGCGCGCGACGCCTTCGACAAGGGGCTGCGCGAGGCGGGCGTCGTGCTCTTGGAACCCATCATGCGGCTCGAGGTGACCACGCCCGAAGAGAACCTCGGCGACATCATGAGCGACCTTCAGCAGCGCCGCGCGATCGTCACGCACACGCACACGCGCGGGCGAACGACCGTCATCGAGGCCCAGGCGCCCTTGGCCAATCTGTTCGGCTACTCCAGCGCGGTGCGGGGCCTGAGCCAGGGCCGGGCCAGCTACACGATGGAGCCTTGCACCTACGGCCCCGCGCCGCCCGAGGTGCTCCAGAGCTTTCTCTGATTGGCTCGGTCCGTCCGCCGCACGCGGGACCGAAAGGGGTGACGAAGGGCGGCGGCTGACGTATACTTGCCGCGCCGGACCGGCCATTGTCGTTTCAGGAATGCCCGCATGACCCTTCGCTCCGATACGCTCCGCAAGCTCGCGCAATTCGATACGCCGACCATCTGCAACGTGATCGAGCTGTTCGACGTGCGTCCCCGGAATACCGGATACATGGACGGCCGGATTCGGGCGAACTTCCCCGAGCTGCCGCCCATGGTCGGCTTCGCAGCGGGGCCCCGCCGCTGTCGGGCGACGCGTACGCGAGTTTCATCGAGCAGGTGCGGCTGTTCGACTCGTTGCCCGGCCCGGCCGTGATGGTCTTCCAGGACCTCGACGATCCTCCCGTGGGAGCGACTTTCGGCGAGGTGATGTGCTCGGTCTATCAGGCCTTCGGCTCGGCGGGACTGATCACCTCGGGCGGCGGGCGGGACTTGCTCCAGGTCCGCGCGCTCGACTATCCCGTGTTCACGGGCACGACCATCTGCGCGCATGCGTACTGCCACATCCTGCACATCGGCGAACCGGTCCGCGTCGGCGGACTGGTGGTACGTCAGGGCGACCTGCTCCATGGGGACGCCAACGGCGTGACGAGCATCCCCATCGAGATCGCCGACGAGGTCGCCGAGGCCGCCGCGGCCTTCTGCGAGGCCGAGAAGCTGGTGATCGGCTATTGCCGCGGGCCGGGCAAGAAGACCGTCGAGGGG
>JANLFZ010000104.1:6324-14796 GCA_024653385.1 Thermoguttaceae bacterium
CCCATGGCCTCGGTGAAGGCTTGGCGCGCGGCGGCCAGCCTTCACCGAGGCCATGGGAAAGCTCTATCCGAGATTGCGTCGCTGGTGAGCCATCGGCAGCGCGAGCGTAAAGACCGTTCCTTCGGTCTGGGTGCTCGAGAAGGCCACGCAGCCCCCAAGGTATCGCTCGCCCAAGAGCCTCATGCTGTGGGTGCCGATGCCCCGGCCGGGTTGTCCCTTGGTCGAGAACGAGCGGTGGAAGATCTGAAGCTGAACCTCGTTCGGCATGACCCCAGGGTTGCGCACGCGAAACACCACGTCGCCTTCGCGTTCGTCGCAACTCATCGAGACCTCGCCGCCCGGCGGTGTCGCCTCCAAGGCGTTCTTGATCATGTTCCCCAGCACGCGGGAAAGCAGCCGGGGGTCGGTCATTAGGGTAATATCGCACACCTCGCCGAGGCGCAGCACCCGTTGCTCGGCCGATGGGTGCCTCTGGAACAGCGTGCGCAGCTCGGCAAGGAATGGCGCGACGCGCACCGGTTGCCACTGCACGGTCAGATCGCCCGACTCCGCGGCCATCAGGTCGCGTTGCGACTGGATGTCTTCAATGAGTTGTTCGGCCAGTCGAGAAAGGGCCCGCAGCGGCTCGTCGTCCTCGAGCTTGCCGCCAAGCTCATCGGCCAAGAGCGACGCATAGCCGCGGACGGCTCCGGCCGTGTTGAGCACGTCGTGGAAGAACATCCGGCTGAGTACCGCGAGTCTCTTCTGGTCGCTGATGTCCCGGATTGCACAAATGATGAAGGGTTCGCCTCCGATCTGAACCGGCGTGGCGGTCACCCGAAGATCCAGAGCGCCGGAGGAAGACGACTCGTCAAGCACGATGCGGCATTCGCGCGTCACTTGCCGTTGCGTCTGACTGCTTTGGACGATGGCCTGGACCGCCCCGCAGGTCACACAGTGCATTCCCGTGCCGCAGCCGTCCGGGCCCTCGGCCGCGTGTGCGCAACCGACGATCTCTCCCGGTCGCCGACCGACGATCCCCGACGACACCTTTTCGACAAGCTCCAGAACGCGCCGATTGGCGGCGACGACCTGGCGGCATGGGTTGAGCACCAGAACCATCTCCGACATGGCGTCGAGCGTCGCCTGGAGCAAGGGCGTCTGAACGACCGACGCCCGCTGGCGCTGAAGGACCTCCGACGAAACCCGGCCGGAAGGGGCGGGGGCGTCCATCACCAGCGAGTCTTCCTCGCGCGTCGCTCGAAGTTCGCACGACATGATGAGAAAACCCTCTGCACGAAGCAGCCAAGCGGAATCGCCCCAGCAACTCTACTCCCGAACTGACGGAGGAGCCGTGTCTTGGCGAAGGGCTCCCCCTCCGGCGTATATCGCTGCGGAAGCCGGTTGTACAGGCGTTGACGGCCAAGGCCGGGGTTCTCATTGGCGGTCGTGCCCGGCCTCCGTTGCGCCCCGCCCGACTCAGTACGGAAACCGCTCGTCCAACGGCGATGCCGACAATTCGACGAGAAACGCGGCAAGACGGTCGACCAGCACCTCCATGAGGCGGCGTCCCTTGTCGGCCGTGGCAGCATGGGGATTGCCCGCCCCGGCGTTGGTCGTCAACAAATGCCAGGGCCGCGTGATCGAAACCCAGCCGCGGTTGACCGCCTCGAACCGGCTTTGGGCCTTGCGGCCTTCGTCGGCCGCCAGGGAGCCGTCGGGCCGGCGGGCCACCAACTCAGGCCAGAACGCCAAGGCCAACGAGGTCTCCATTTCGCCGGCGTGATCGTCCGGCTGGTCGAAGATCTCGTGGTACACGTCGCTGAAGATCTGGTACCAGTTGCACAAGAACAGCCTGCCTGGACTCCGACCGTGCAACTCGCGAAGCGTCCCCTTCAGATCGTTGCCGCCGTGGCTATTGAGCAGCACGATCTTGAGGATCCCCCAGTGCACCAGCGAGTCGACCAGGTCGGCAATGACGGCCCCGAGGGTCGAGGGGTTCAGGTTCATCGCGAACGGGAACTCGCGCTGGTTGGTCTGCGTGCCGTAGGGGACGGTCGGCAGCAAGACGACCTTGGCCCCGCGGTCCCAGGCCGCCTGGCAGATGGCCTCGCCCACCAGGTCCGCTTCCAGAACGTCCATGCTGTACGGCAAGTGGAGGTTGTGCGGTTCGGTCGCGCCCAAGGGCAAGACGGCCACTTCGTAGTGCTGCGATCGAACCGCGCCGTAGTTGGTTTCCGCGAGTTTCCAGGGCCGCACGAGTTCCTCCCGTTGCGTGAATCTCACTGTTCCAAGGTCACGGCCGCCAGCACGGGCGCCGCGGCGGTCCCGAGGTCGCGGAAGACGATCTTCTCGACAGGCACGGGCCGCAGCGCAACCCCCAGGACGTTCAGGTGCCACGGATCGCCCTTCAGTCCCAGGTAGACTTCTTCGGCCTCCGGCGCCGAGCACCAGTCGTCGGTCGTGCGCCCGGGAATCAAGGGAACCACCGCCTTCTGGCCGTCGGCGTAGTGGATCACGTACTCGGCAATGGCGCCCCAGTCGCCGGAGCCTTCGTCGGACGGAGACCAGCCGTGGATGTTGCCCAGGAAATAGAGCCGCTTGCCCTGTTGGTTCACCGGGATCTGGACCTCGCTGGGCCAGGTGCGGTCCTTGGGGGCGTGCGGCGAGTGGAGCACCACCAACGCGCGGCCTTGGTTTTTCGCCGGGTCCAATAACGAAAACCGCACGCCCGCGACAGTCTGCTCGCCGGGTCGCAGGCCGGTAAAGAGCAGTTTTCCCGGCTTGGGAACGCCGAAGGGGGCCACGAACGGATCGGTGTTGGCCACCGGCGCCAAATCGAGCATCCGGCAATGCGCCGCCGGCAGAGGCGTGGCCAGGGGCAGCTCGACCAGCCCGGGGATAGGCTTGGGCTTGGGCGCCTCCTGCTGGTAGAGGGCGACAACCGTGGCGAAATCCCAGGGCTTCTTCTGGTCGGGCCGCGTGGCGATTTCCACGCCGGGCAAGGTCGCCGAGAGCGGCCGCGACTTGGGCAGATGAAGCACGACTCGCTTGGGGGGAGTGCGCGAGGGCGCCGACCACTGCACCTCGACGCCTTTGGCTGTTCCCCGGGTACGGAGGCTCATCGGCCCGAAGTGCGTGGGGGCGTTTTCCACGCGGATTTCCTTTCCGTCGGCCAGCCACCCATCGGGCGCCCCGGCCAGCAGGTGCAACTCGTCGCCCGCCTCGTGGACCAGCATGTGCCGCAGCAACAGCGCGTAGTTGGCAGCGCCGGTGACGTGGGGGATGGTGTCGCTCCAGGCGAATCGCCGCTTGTAGAAGATTCCCTCGGGAAAGGCGTGCGCGGCCGTCGAGTGGAGCAGGTACCAATAGAAGTCCTCGACCACCTGGTCGTGGTCGCCGCGAACGAGCGAGGCCATCGTCGTGTAGGCCGACATGTAGGGGTGGATCGCCCCTTTCGTGCCCAGCCATTGGATGGTGCCCTCGATAAAACCTCCACCGTGGGTCTTCCTGGCGTGGTCGATCATGGCGGCAACGCGGGGATCGTCGCGTGCGAACAGCTCGGTGGGCCAAAGCGTCTCGGTGTTGCCCCAGTGCGTGCCATCCTTCTCCCAACTCGGCGGGAAGTGCGGCACGCCGGTCCGCTTCCAGGCCGCGTCGAATGCCTCGCGGTACTCCCGGGCCTCTTTCTCGAAGGCGGCCGCATCGGAGGTCTTGCCGAGCGCTCTGGCGGCATCGGCGGTCAACAGCACCGCGCGAAGGTTCCAGATGTCGTACCCGACGATGTGATGCTTGCCGTCCCACAGGAACTCGCCATCGGCCGGAGCGTTGGGCAACACGCCGGCAAAGGGCGAGTCCTTCGCCGCCTGGCGCCGCGCCAGCGCGGTCCACTGGACTGCCCGCACCATCTGCGGATAGACCTTCTCGAGCCAACTTCGGTCGCCGGTGATCTTCCAGTACTGCCACAGCACCCACACGGCCTGCCCGTTCGCATCGTACTGGTCTTTCTGCGATTCGAAGCGGCCGTCGGGCCGCTGGCACGTGAGGTAGTGTTCGGCGGCCTTGCGCGCGGCGTCCCACAGGCCCGCCTCTTCAAGCTCCATGATCTGGTAGCCGCCGTCGCGGATATAGAACTCGTCGTAGAAGCCTTCGCCGCCCTTGAGCACGCCGTGATCGTTCGCAAGGAGTTGGCAGACATGGGCCGCGCGAAGCGCCTCGGTCGCCTTCCTGCAGGGGACTTCGATCCGGGCCGCGCGGTCCAAGAGCCCGCGCCAGAACTGCACGGTGCGATCGAGCCAGAGCTTGGGGTCCTCGGCGGCGAACTGGGCCGGGTTGGCCACGGGCGCGAAGGGAATCCGAAAAACCCCTTCGGCACTGCGGGCGGGAGCAATCGACCAGACGGCCATTTCCGTGACCGGGCGAGGGCCTCCCGATCGCTCGACGGCGACCTGCGCCTCGGCCCGCGCCTGGCCCGTGTTCGTCGCCTTGACCGCGATCCAGTTGAGGAAATTCTCGCCTTCAACAGGCCAGTCGTAGGCGGCTTGCCAGTTCTTCACGGTGGGAAGCGGAGTAGCCCACAGCGTGAACTCGTAGCGTACCGGCCCGTCCTCGGCCGAAAGCAGCACCACCGGCAGCCAGCCGTCCAAGAGCGTCTTGGTCTGTTTGCGGCTGAGCGGGGTAAGCTGCTTGCCGAAGCGGATCCTCGCTTCGGCCCCGTTGGCCAGGCGAAGCGCGTTGCCCGGCGTGATCCGCGTGCCATCCTGATAGTCCTTCAGACCGATCACGTTCCATGAATTGCGGAAATAATCGAAGGGTTCCTCCGCCGCCAGCGCGACCGAGACCATCAGAATCATCGCGCCCGCGAGAACCCGGCCGAGCGTCGTCTTCATGGCAGCAAATCCTCCCGAGACCCGAGGTGTGACCATCGCCCGCCAAGGTAGCACAACCCCCGACGCCGGACAACCGGCCCGGAGTCGGTGGCGTTGCGTTGGACAACGTGGCGCAAAGGGCCGGCGAGAAACGGCGTGGTCCGAGCATCGGACAACCGTCCCCGGCGCTGTCCCTTTCCGGCGTGGACAGGCGGCGCGCAAACCCTCCGTTTGGCGGGTTCGTGGGGGCCTGTGTCCGCCTTCTCGGTTTTGCCGGGAACCGCTATGATCACAGGTTCCCTCACCTGTTTTTTTCCTGATGCCTTGCGGCGAGCGTTCCCGGACGATCAGGACGATGAAAGCCGACGAACTCCGTGAAAAGTACCTCAGTTTCTTCGAGACCAAGGGATGCGTCCGGCGGCCCAGCGACGTGCTGGTCCCGCGCTGGGATCCGTCGGTGTTGTTCACCCCGGCCGGGATGAACCAGTTCAAGGACCATTTCCTGGGACGCTGCAAGCTCGAGTTCACCAGGGCGACCACGTGCCAGAAATGCCTGCGCACCGGCGATATCGACAACGTGGGGCGCACCGCGTACCACCATACGTTTTTCGAGATGCTGGGCAATTTCAGCTTCGGCGACTACTTCAAGCGCGAGGCGATTCTCTGGGCGTGGGAGTTCCTGACGGACAAGAAATGGTTGGGGCTGGACCCCGAGCGGCTCTCGGCCACGGTGTATCTCGACGACGACGAGGCCGCCAGCATCTGGACCGACGAGGTGGGATTGCCCGCGGCCAAGGTCCGGCGGATCGGCGAGGACGAGAACTTCTGGCCCGCCAACGCCCCTAGCCAGGGCCCCGATGGCGTGTGTGGACCGTGCAGCGAGATCTACTACCACTCGCCCTGGGGGCCGGTCGAGATCTGGAACCTCGTGTTCACCCAGTTCAACCGCGTGGGACCGCCCCCGAACAACCTCCGGCCCCTGCCGAAAAAGAACATCGACACCGGCATGGGGCTCGAGCGGACGGCCGCGGTGCTCCAGGGCGTCGAATCGAACTTTCACATCGATATTCTCCGGCCGCTGGTCGAGGCGGCGGCCGAGGTCTGCAAGGTGCGGTACGACCCGCAATCCGACGACGGGCGCCGGCTGCGCCGGATCGCCGACCACGTGCGGGCCTGCACCTTCGCCATCCACGAGAACGTCTACCCGGACAACGAGAAACAAGGCTATGTGGTGCGCAAGCTGATCCGCCGTGCCGCCTTGGACGGATACCGGATGAACGTCCACAAGCCCTTCCTCTGCGACTTGCCCGGCGTGGTGGCCGAACTGATGGCCGAGCCCTATCCCGAGCTTCGAGAGACGGTCGGTCGCGTGGCTCAGGCCCTGCGCAACGAGGAATCGCAGTTCTTCGATATCATCAACGCGGGGATGCCCCGCGCCGAGAAGCTGCTCGATCAGACCGCGGGGCGGCGGTCGAAAACCGTGCCGGGCCGCGAGGCCTTCGACCTGCTGCAAACCTATGGTTTTCCGCCCGAGTTGACCGAGACGCTGGCCCTCGAACGGGGCCTGCAATTCGACTGGGACGGTTTCCGCAAGGCCCAGAAACGGCACGAAGAGGCCTCGGGCGCGGGCCGTCGCGTGGCGCTGTTCAAGGAAGGCCCGCTCCATGAACTCAAGAAGACGATGCACGGCAGCGAGTTCGTGGGTTACGACGCCGAAACGACCGAAGGGGCCGTGGTGGTCGGCCTGATCGTGGCCGACCAGTTGGCGTACCAGCTCGACGAGATCGACGGCAAACAGCCCGCCGTCGTCGTGCTCGACAAGACCCCCTTCTACGGCGAGATGGGCGGCCAGGTGGGCGACACGGGAGAACTCGTGGCCCCGGGCGTCCGCTTCGAAGTGGTCGATACCCAGGTCGAGGACGGGTTCATCCTGCACGTCGGTTTCCTGCGCGAGGGCAAACTCAGCTACAAGGACCAGGTCTGCGCGCGGGTGAACGCGCTGCGGCGGCAGGCAATCCGCCGCGCCCATTCCGCCACCCACCTGCTCCACTATGCCTTGCGCAAGCACCTCGGCCAGCAGACGCAGCAGAAGGGCTCGAAGGTCGAGCCGGACCAGTTGCGGTTCGACTTCAACTACGACGAGGCCCTCGGTCCAGAGCGGCTCGAACTAATCGAACGCGAGGTCAACGCCTTGGTTGTCGAGGGCTCTGCCGTGCAATGGGCCCTCATGCCCAAGGAAGACGCCCAGAAACTCGGCGCGATGATGCTCTTCGGCGAGAAGTACCCCGACGTGGTGCGCGTGGTCTCGGTGGGCAACTACAGCCGCGAGCTATGCGGCGGCACCCACCTGACGAACAGTTCCCAGGTGGGCCTGTTCAAGATCGTCGGCGAGGAGAGCGTTGCCAAGGGCATCCGCCGCATCACGGCCCTGACCGGCATGGCGGCTTGGGAGCACGTCTGCCGTATCGAGAAGGCGCTGCACGAGACGGCGCTGGTCCTCCGCACCTCGCCGGACGAGGTGCCGCAGCGCGTCGCGGCGCTTGCGCACGAGGTTCGGCAACTCAAGAAGCAGGCCGCGGCCGGCGCGAAAGCCGACGGCGTGACGCCCGAGAAGCTCTTGGCCCAGGCAGCCGACATGGCGGGAGTGAAGGTGGTCGTGGCCCAGGTGCCGGGCTTCGCGCCGCAGGGCATGCGCGACCTGATCGACCAGTTGCGCCGCAAAGCGGCGCCGGTCGCCGCGCTGTTGGCCAGCCAAGGCGACGAGGGCCGCGTCACGCTCATCGCGGGTCTGAGCCGCGACTTGGCCGAGAGGGGGCTGGACGCGGTACAGTGGATTCGCGCGGCCGCGGCAGAGATGGGCGGCGGCGGTGGCGGACGCCCCGACATGGCCCAGGCCGGGGGCAAGGAGCCCGACAAACTCCCGCAAGCGCTCGACGCGGCCCGGGCCAAAATCAAGGAGCTGTTGGGTATCAAGTGAATGCCTTAGATCGGACGCCTGCCCGACGGCCACCCCCGGCGTGGCCCGCGGGGGATACCGCCAGGCGGGGGTTTGTCGTCCTCGGGAGCAGTCCTCCTGGGTGATTGAAGGCGGCCCCTCCACGCATCCCAACGGCGATTGACACCCCGGGTTGCGACCCCTATCATTGCTGGTTTGGATTGCCGACCCCTACACCCTACCGTGGGCGCGATGGCGTCCTGCGGCCAGATTCCGAGTTGTGCGATGGCTGTACCGAAACGTCGTCAGAGCAACGCGCGGACCGGCTCGCGCCGGGCGCACGATGCCAAGAAACCCAAGCAGTTGAAGTCGTGTCCGAAGTGCAGCACGGCGGTTCCCCCGCACGTGATCTGCCCGAATTGCGGCCACTACATGGGTCGGAAGATCGTCGAGCCGGAAGAGTAATTTCACTCCGACCGCAGGACGGGATCGGCCTTGAGCAGGATCGCCTTTCTTTTCCCTGGCCAGGGGGCCCAGACGGTCGGCATGGGAAAGCGACTGTACGAGTCGCTGCCCGCCGCCCGGCGGCTGTACGACCGCGCCGGCGAGATTCTGGGCTACGATCTGGCCAGGCTGTGTTTCGAGGGCCCCGCGGAGCAACTCGATTCGACGGTGTTCAGCCAACCGGCG
>JANLFZ010000104.1:14806-15059 GCA_024653385.1 Thermoguttaceae bacterium
CGCACCAAGTGGTTTGCCGACAAGTACCCCGACCGATTCTTCGATTTCGGCATCGCCGAACAAAACATGCTGAACGCCGCGGCGGGCCTGAGCCTGGGCGAGTACACGGCGATGGTCTTCGCCGGCGTCATGAGCTTCGAGGACGGCCTGCTGTTGGTGCAAGAACGCGGCGCGGCGATGCAGAAGGCCGCCGACGCCACGCCGAGCGGCATGGTCAGTATCCTCGGGCTTGAACGAAGCCAGGTCGAAGCCC
>JANLFZ010000105.1 GCA_024653385.1 Thermoguttaceae bacterium
CATGCCCGGCGACGAGGCGGACGGTCGGCGCTGGGGGTATGTCGCCTGCGCCGACGGACTGCTCTTCGGCAGCCGGGCATGGCGTAGCTGTCCAGCACGCGGCCGGTGGCCGCTTCCAACCGAAGGCACTTGTCGCCCACGGCCACGAAGAACGACGTGGCGTCGGCCGCCAGATTGCTGCCGTCATGCGAGGCATTCTCGCGCAGCGCGCCGGGAATCTTCTGTTCCCAAAGCTGCCGGCCGTTGTAGGCGTCGTAGGCCATGACGACGTTCTCGCCTTGGACGAAGAGCCGGCCGCCGACCGCCAACGGCCCGGCCGCACGCGCATGCCGGTTGACCATCGCTGCCGGACCCGGTTGGCCGAACCAGAGCACCCCCAGCGGGCAGCGCAGCGCGCGGTCGTCGCCGCAGCCCGTGTTGCCCGGGTTGCCGTAAAGGTGCGTCCACCGGCCGCCGCCGGCGATCGAGCCTCGCACGAACTTCAGCCAAACGCCGTCCTTATCGGACAGTTCCGCGCCCTCGAGCCGCGCGTCGTCGCACCAACGGCGCAGCGCGCCGGCCTCGATCGGACGCACCTTGGCCCGCCGGGCATCGGGATCGAGCGCCGGCTGGCCCAGCACGGCGACGCCGCCCTCGGGCTTGAGCATTCGGAAGACCTCGGCCGCGCCGGGCAACTCACCGCCCAGGACCGCGCTCTCGGAGACAATCAGATTGGCGAAATAGTCGGCGTACGGCACGCGGTCCAACGGCCACTGCTCGACGCACACCCGCGCCCCATAGACGCCGGCCCGATCGAGCATCTCGCGGGCAGCCGCCACCTTGGTTGCGTCGGGCGAAACGCAATAAACCATCAGGTCGCTTTGCCGGGCCAATTCCCGGGCGAGTTGGCCGGTCTCGAACCCCAGCACCAGGCAATAACCCTGGCGCACGCCGCTCTGCTCGAGAATGCTCGCGGCCGCGCGCTTCAACAGCGGCGAGACGGGCGAGAACGGCGGCAATTCGGGGTCGGTCGGCTCGCGGACCTCCGCGGGCGAAGGACCGCCGCCCGCGCCGAAGCAGTGGATCGTGCCCCGGTCGGTGCTGACGAACAGCCGCCCGCCGGCCACGGCCAGCCCCTTGGCCGTTCCCTCGACCTTGGCCGTCCAGACGACTCGGCCGGTGGCGGCCTCGACCGCGACGACCCCGCCCGCGCCGCCGGCCAACAGCGTGCCGCCCGCAAGAATCAACGACTCGTAATGCGTCGACGGGATGCGCCAGCGGAAGGTGGCGGCCGCCTCTTGCTGAGCGATCTTGATCTGGCCGCCGAGGGTCTCGATCTGGCGCTTCTGAGCCTCGGTGCGCTTCGCAGCCGGCGTCTCGTTGAGCGCTTGGAGCTGCGACTTGAGCGATTGGAGCTTGCGGCTGGCCGGCGGGAACTTCGCGCGGTCCAGGGCGATCAGCTCGGTGTCGGTCGCCAGATAGGCCATGTCGCCGGCCACGATGATCTTTCGCCCCGGGTAGGTGGCGAATCGGTCGTGCGACTCGCCGTGATAGGCCATCACCTCCTCGGTGCCCGTGTACACGTGCTCCCCGGCCAAAAGCGCATACGTGCCGCCGATCGTCTTGCCGAAGTACGTTTGCCGCTTGAACTTACCGGTCTGGCGGTCGAATGCCGCCGGCGACACGCGGCCCAGCGGCGCGTAAAGCGTGGTCTTCGAGGCCAGCAAGTACCCTTGGGGCGAGATGCCGCTTCGGGGATCCTCGCCGCAGGTGTCGTTTCGCCACAGCTCGCGCCCGGTCTTGGCATCGAGGGCGTAGAGGAACACGCCTTCGCCGGGGAAGATCCCCGCGGCCAGATACGCGACCCCGCCGTCGACCAGCACGCCGCTCCGCAGAGGCCAAAGCGAAATCATGCGCCCGTGCCCCAGCACGCGACGGTCCTCGGGGGCCGCGCGGAACCGCCAGACGATCGAGCCGTCCTTGGGGTCCAGGCAGTAGGCGTAGCCGTCGTCGGAGCCGACGTAGAGGCGACCCTCGGCAAAGGTCGGCGCCAGGCGGATGGGCCCGCCGGTGATTCGCGTCCATCGAATGCTGCCCGAGGCCGCGTCGAGACAAAAAACCTTGTTGTCGGCCGAGGAGCCGAAGAACACTGCCCCGTCGGCCACGGCCACTTGGAAGGCATCGTCGAAGTGGTACCGGCGCAACTCGAGAATGCCCTCGACCGGCTTGTCTTTCGGATCGCCCCAGGCGGGCTGCGGGGCGTATCGCGGCCGATAGATCCATGCCTCGGCCAGCGGCAGCGCCAGCGTTTCGGCCGTGACGCCGCTTCGGGCGGGGTCGTGCTGATACATCGGCCAGTCCTCGGCATGGACGCGCGACGCGCCGGCCGACGCCGCCAGCAAGAGCATCCACCCAACCCGCACCGCCCTCGAGGCACGGCACCGTCTTGCTCTGGTTCGCACCGCAGATTGCCACAAGAAGCTCATGACGCCCTCCACATGCTCGTCGAAATCACTGAACCGACGGCTTCGCCTTCACGTCGAATGCATACAGGTCCTCATCGCACCGCAGATAGAGCCGACCGCCGCAGATCACGGGGTGGGCCAGATACGAGTTGTCGGGCTTCTTCTTCAGTTCGAACTGGCTGACGATCTCGAACCCGTCGGGCGTCACCGCCAACAGCGACATCGTGCCCCGGTGGTTCAGGGCGTAGATCATGCCGTCGGCCGCCGAGATGCCCACCTTGCCCAACGTCTTGTCGAGCTTGATCGTCTTTCCCGTGAGGAAATCAACGCAGTAGAAGTGCCGGCCCCCTTGACGGCAACTGGAACCGAAAAGCTTGCCGTCGATCAGCAGGGTGCCGCCGTGGCAGTTGTCGAGATCTTCACGAAACCAGACGGGGGTGGCGGTGCGGGCCTCGTGGTCGATCTTCAACACCGTGCCGCCCGACGAGTGCCCGCAGGCAACGAACACGTAGCCGTCGTGGTACACGGGCGTGAGGGCGTTCTGCGGCGACTTGGGCACAAAGGGGGCCGACCACAGGAGCTTGCCCGTCTCGACATCCACGCCCAGCACCGACTTCTGGGTCATGGTGATCAACTGGCGCACCCCGGCGTGGGTGACCACCACGGGCGAGCAATACGCGGCCGTGTGCTCGGTCTCGGTGTTCACCCAGATCGTCGCTCCGGTGCGCTTGTCCAAGGCCACGACGCGGCCTTTGGGCCCGCCGGGCATACATAGCAACTTGTCGCCCTCGATGACCACGTTCTCGGCCAGGGCCCACACCCCGTGACGGGCGTCGAATCGCGCCTTGAGGTCCACGGCCCAGAGTTCCTTGCCCGACTTGGCCTCGAAGGCGGCCAAACGGCCGTGGGGATTCATGTGGTACAACACGCCCTCGCTGTAGGTGGGGATGGTGCGCGACCCGGGACTGGCGCCGTGCCACGCCTCGCCGTTGGGCGACTTCCATAAGAGCTTGCCGTCGAGGTCCAAGGCGAACACGCACTCCACGTCGCCGAAGTCGCCCGCGCTAAACAATCTTCCCTCGGCGACCGACACGCCCGAGTACCCTTGGCCACACTGCGAGTACTTCCACACCAGCGGCGGTCCGCCCTTGGGCCACTTCTTCAAGAGGCCCGTCTCGGGCGCGACGTTGCTCCGTCCGGGCCCGTGGAACTCGGGCCAACTGGGGGTCGGTTCCGACTGCACGCCGGGCGCCGCCCATAAGGCAAATACGGTGGCCAGCGTCGCCAGAATCGCTGCATGAACGGCCAAGATCCTCGCAACTCGCTTCATGACCTAATTCCTTGATTCTCTCTGAACTTCGCGCCCAGGCACCATGTGGGGCCAGAGCCTTGCATCGGGAGGCTTCCATCCGCCTGCCGCACCTCTTGCCACCTCCCAGCCGCAGGCGTTGATTCTCGTCGAGCGGCGCCGACCGCGTCAAGCGAGAACCAGGATGCCAGGCGAATCGGCTGGCAACGCCCGGCCAACGACTGAAACATGTAGACCACCACGGGATGCCGTGGAGAACGCCATGACGCACCACCAAAAAGTGGCACGTTCAACCGCTCACCACGGGTCGATCCGGTCGACATGACCGTTTTTGGGGGGGTGTCGAGTCGACGTTGCCTCGGAGGGTGGTTTTGATGTACCATCTGCCTCCTTTGTTGGTCCGGACCGACGCTTTGCCGGAGACCGCCCCATGCTCGCCCAGGTGCTCCACCCGCTGCGGACGCTTGTCGAGGTCCTCTCCGCGGAGGAGAGTCCGCGACGCATGGCCCTGGGGGTGGCGCTCGGGATGGTGCTTGGTTTGGTACCCAAGGGAAACCTCTCGGCCGCCGTACTCTTGGGGGTCGTGCTTTCGGTGCGGGTGAACCTGCCCGCGGCGCTGGCCTCGGCGGGGCTGTTCACCTGGGTGGCCTCGTGGATCGACCCGTTCACGCACCACCTGGGGATGCGTCTGCTCACGCAGCCGTGGGTGCAACCTATCGGCGCGTACCTCTACGACCTGCCTGTGTTTCCGTGGACCGCCCTCAACAACACGATCGTCTTCGGAAGCCTGATGTTGGGTCTCGTGCTCTTTTATCCGACGTACTTCCTGGTGGGTCAGACGTGCCAGCGCTATCGCCCCTGGTTGGTGGAGCGGCTGGAGCGATACCGGGTGGCCGACGCCCTGGCGGTGGCGGCGGCGACCGAAGGGAGGCGAGTGCGATGATTCGTTGGTCCTACGTGCTGCCCCGCGTGGTGATTTTGGGGGTTGTGGCGGCGGTGGCCTGGTTGTGCGTCGATCCGATCGTGCGATGGTCGATCATGGCGGCCGGCCAACGGGTCGTCGAGGCGAAGGTCGAGATCGGCCGCGTGAAGACTCGGCTTTGGAATCCCGAGATCCGCTTGACCGACGTGGCCGTGGCCGACGCCCGCGACCCGATGCGCAACCTGTTCGAGGCCAACGAGATCGTCTTGTCGTTCGAGGGCGATTCGCTCTTGCGGCGGAAGTACGTGGTGCGCGAGGGCCGAGTGAGCGGGCTGCGCCTGGGTACGGCGCGCCGGACTTCCGGGGCCCTCGATCCGGCGGCGCCGCGATTGGAGTGGCTCGACGATCTACCCTTGGAGGCGATCGGCGACCGCGTGGTGGACTACGGCCAGGAAGGCCTAAGACTCCTGGCGGACTTCCTCGAACAGAAGGCCGCCGAAGAGATCGAGCGGTTCGAGTCGGTGCGGCTGGCGCGCACGTTGGCCCAGCGGTGGCCGGCCGAATACGAGCGCATGGAACTGCGGGCCGAATCGCTGAAGCGCCGAGCGGCCGAACTCCGCGAGGTATTCCAGGGGGATCTCGATCCGAAGCAGGTGCTGCGCGATCCGAAGCGACTGCTTCGGGATCCCGAGGCGATCGGCCGCGCCCTGACCGACCTCGACCAACTGCTCCGCGAACTGGCCGAATTCCGCCAGGAGGTCGAGCGGCTCGGGCGCCAAGCCCAAGAGGACCGGCGCGCGATCGAAACCGCGCGCGATCATGACCTCGACACCGTGCGCCGTCTGGTGGGGCCCTCGGGCCTGAGCCCGGAAGGGCTCTCCGAACACTTGCTCGGCCCGGAACTCGGCCGCCGCGTCGTGACCCTTGCCCGGTGGGTCCACTGGACCCGGCAACACTGGCCGGAGAAGATCGAAGACCCCAAACCGGTGCGCGGTCGCGGCGTGGATGTCATGTTCTCGGGCATCCGGCAACGGCCCGACTTCGTGCTCAAGCAACTGGCCATCGACGGCCAGGCCGAAGTGGACGACGAGCCGTTTGGCTTCCGGGGCGTGGCCGAGGACGTGGCGAGCCAGCCGGCCGTGTACGGCAAGCCCGCGAAGTTCCGAATCGAGGTCTCGGGCAAGGTTCGGCTTCAGATCGACGCGACGATCGACCGAACCACACCCGTCGCCCGCGAACACCTCGTGGTCGAATGTCCCGCGATCGACCAGCCGCCGCGTGCCCTGGGCAAGCCGGGCGAGTTCGCCGTGCTGGTATCGCCGGGAAGCACCCGCGTGTCGATCGTGCTGGATCTGATCGGCGACGAACTGGCCGGCCGAATGACCGTGCGCCAGGCCCCGGTCGAACTGGTCCCCGATTTGGGACCGCGCCTGGCCGGAAGCCGGTTCATCGAGAATCTCCAGAGGGCCCTGAGTGAAATCCGCGCGATCGAAGCCACGGTCGACGTCTCGGGCCGAGTTCGCCAGCCGGCATGGAAGATCCAGTCGGACCTGGGACCGCAAATCGCCCGGGCGGCAAGCGACTTCGCCCAGCGGGAGTACCAGGCCCGAAAAGAGGAGATGATCGTCGCGATTCAGCGGCGCATGGATCGCGAGTTGGCGCAGTTCCACGAACGGGTGTTTGCGCGCCACGACGCGCTGGCCCGGAAGTTGAACCTCACCACCGACGAGGTCCTGCAGATCCGGCAACTCGTTGCCCAACGGGTGCCCCGCGCCGACGATCTGCTGAGGAACAAGCTGCCGAGCGAACTACCACTGAGGTTCTAATGCGGAGGATCGGACACCCATACTAACCCGAAGCGCTAGCGAGGGTCTGCGTCACCCCCACGGAGGGAGGCCATCGGTGCCGACACCAACCCGAAGCGCAAGCGAGGGGCCGCCTCGCACCCACGGCAGGCCCTCGGCGCTCACACCAACCCGAAGCGCAAGCGAGGGTCTGCCTCATACCCATGGCAGGCCATCGGCGCTCACACCAGCCCGAAGCGCAAGCGAGGGGCCAACAGTCGAGCACCCTCGCTTGCGCTTCGGGTTGGTATCGGTTGCGGACCCTCGCTTGCGCTTCGGGTTGGTATCGGTTGCGAACCCTCGCTTGCGCGTCGGGTTGGTGTGCGATGATCTTGCGGTGGAGGCACAATAGGCTACAGTGGCCGTATTCGGCTGGTCGGCACCACGGGGCGATTTGCGGAAGATAGGCAATGCGGAGAAACCGGGCGGTTATACTGTGGCTTGGATTGCTGGCGGGTCCAGTCCCGGCAGCGTTCGCGCAGATCCGAGCCATGCCACCGTCAGGGGTCGTCGAGCCAAGCTCGGTCGATGTCCCCGGCCCGGTCGTTCTCGACCCACAAGTCGATGCGCCCTTGATGGCCGTCCCTGGGGCGGGCGCGGCAATGGATTCGGGTTGGGGGGAGTCGGATGCCACCCTGATCCCCGCCAACCCGTGGCCCGCGACTCTGGACGATTGGACTTGGCAGCTTCTTCCGGCGGGCATCCTGTACAAGTCGTATCTGGCCAGCGGGCGCGAGGCCCGCATCGGTGCCCAGTTCTTCCACGAGCGCGACCGGAGCGGCCTGCTCGACGCCACGTTGGGTGGCCGGGTGGGACTGTTGCGCTATGGCACCCAGGACGCCTTGCGCCCCGAAGGGTGGCAACTCGATGGCGAAGTGGCCGCGTTTCCCCGCCTGACGCTCGACGACCAATGGGACCTGATCTCGACCGACTTCCGGCTCGGCCTGCCGTTGACCTTCCGGCGGGGGTACGTCGAGGCCAAGTTCGGTTACAACCACCTCAGCTCCCACCTGGGCGACGAGTACATCCGGCGGATCCGACCGGGGGCGCAAGGGAACGAGTACGTGCGCGACGCGTTGGCACTGGGCTTGGCCCTGCGCCCCACCGAGGCCATGCGCGTGTATGGCGAGGCGGGTTGGGCGTTCCGCACGAAGGGGCCGAGCCAACCTTGGGAGTTCCAATTCGGCCTCGACGTGAGCCCGCCCCTGCCCAACGGGTGCCGCGGGGGGCCGTTCTTCGGAGTCCACGGCCGTCTCCGCGAGGAACTCGACTACTCCGGCAGTCTCACCGTGGAGACCGGCTGGCAGTGGCGGGGGCAGTCCGGCCAACTCCTCCGCACGGGGTTCCATTACTTCAACGGCAAGAGCGATCAAGTGCAATTCCTCAACGAACACGAGGAGCAGATCGGCGCTGGGCTGTGGTACGATTACTGAACGGTCGGGCGTGGACTTGCCAGTCCCTGGGAATAGCCATGACGCTTAGGACACGGTTTTCGGAATACGGGCTGTTTCTGGGCGAGTGTCTGCGCACCTACCGCACCACGGGGGCCGTCTTGCCGAGCGGGCGAAGCCTTGCGAGGGCCTTGGCGCGGTTCGTGGCCGATAGCCCCTCGCCAAAGCACGTACTCGAAGTGGGCCCCGGCACCGGGGCCGTGACGAAACAAATTCTCGCCTGCCTGGGTCCCGACGACCGGATCGATCTGGTGGAACTCAACGACCGCTTCGTCGAGCGGCTGCGCCAACGGTTCGAGACCGATCCGGCGTTCGGGCCCGCGGCCGGCCGGGCGAAGATCCACCACTGCCCGGTCGAGGACCTCGCCGGCCACGCCACCTACGACGTGATCGTCTCGGGGTTGCCGCTGAACAACTTCGCCGCGGAAGAAGTGGAGCGGATCCTGGCCACGCTGCGGTCGCTCTTGCGGCCGGGCGGAACGCTCTCGTTCTTCGAGTACATCGGGATTCGGTACGCCCGCGCGGTCATTAGCGGACGGCGCGATCGCCAGCGGCTGCGGAACATCGCGCGACTTCTCAACGCCCTGCTGCGCGAGCACGAGATCCGGCGCGAGTGGATCTGGCCGAATGTCCCGCCGGCCTGGGTCCATCATGTGCGGTTTGCGCCCGATGCCGGCGACGCCGACGGTCGCGCAGGTCCGGCCGGGTTGCCCGAAACGACATAGCTCATCGCATCCTCCGTGCAAGCAGAAAGGATTCGCCATGCACCGACGGCAGTTTCTCGGCGGGGCGCTTCTGGCAGCAAGTGGTCTGGCGGCCGGTTGCCGAGGCCGGCAGACGGCCCAGATCAAAAGCCCGTACGAGCCCGACATGGTCGGTAGTCACGCCGCCGGCGCCGAGACCTACAAGCCGCTGGTCGACGCCGCGGTATCGAACCTGCTGGCGAGGCATTCGCAAGGAATTCACCCCGCCGGCTTTGCCGAAGGGCAAACCGGCCCCTTGCGGATCTGCTTCGTGGGCGTCGAGAACCGCAGCGCCGAGGAAATCGGCGACTTCAAGGAGCAGCTTTACCAACAGATCGACACGCGGATCGTCCAGTCGCAGGTCTACCAGCCGATCAGCCGGCGGTTCGTCGAGGCCGGCCTGCGGCAGACCCGCTATCGGCCCGACGACCTCTTCATCCCCGAGAACATGCGGAACTTCTCGGCCGTCATGGAGCAGATGGGCCAGCCGTTCGACTACTTGCTCTTTGCCACGTTGACCTCGGGAACAACGCGCAGCAACAAGGACTACCAGCGCGACTACGTGTTGACGCTCGAAATGGTCGATGTGCGCAGCGGCCGCTCGGACAAGGAGTCGGCCGAAATCAGCAAGGGCTACAACGTCTCGGTGATGGCCAAACTGAAGCACCTTGGCCCGAAATGACCGAAGGACGCATGTCGAACGTCCAATGTCGAATGACGAAGCACGCATGAGGCGCGCTCGAATGATCCGCACCGCCGGTCTGGTGCTTGTAGCGACCGCCCTGGGGTGCGCCACGCACGCGGACCGTCTGGCCGAAGTCCGCGAGTTCTTCTACGCGGGCCATCTCGACGCTGCGCGCGCGGTGGTCGACAAGCACCTCCAGCGGCGCGACACCGACGCCGACGTGCTGAAGCTCGATCGGGCCATGATCGACCTGGCGGCCGGGCGCCCGCAGGATGCCGAACGCACCCTCCGCGAGGTCCGCGATGCGTTCGACCATCTCGAACAGGCCTGCGCCGTCGAGGGCGCCGCCGCCATGCTCACCGACGATAACCGGAGGGCCTACGCGGGCGAGGACTACGAGAAGATCCTCATCCGCGCGTTCTTGGCTCTGTCGAACTTGTTCCACGACGGCGGCGACGCCTTGGCGTACGCGCTGCAGGTCAACGATTGCCAGGAACGGATCATTCAATCCGGGGCCGGCCCCGAGGAAGAAAACCCCAAACTGTCGTACAAGCGGGTCGCGCTGGGGGCGTACCTCTACGCCGCGCTGCGCGAAGAGACCCACGCGAACTACGACGACGCGGCCAGGGGTTGGGCACGGGTGGTGGATTGGGAGCCGGACTTCCCCTTCGGACGGCACGACGTCCAACGCGCCGTCTACGGCCGCCACAGCCAGCCGGGCAACGGCGTGGTCTACGTGTTCGCCTTGGTGGGGCGCGGGCCGTACAAGATCGAGACGGCCGAACTGCCCAGTACGGTCTCGTTGCTCATTGCCGACCGAATCCTCAGCCACACCGCGCGGCACACGGTCGCCCCCACGGTCGCCCCGATCAAGGTCCCCAAGGTGGCCGTGATGCACAACGAGATCCGCGGGGTGCAGGTGTTCGTCGATGGCCACGCGGCGGGCAGCGCCGCGACGATCACCGATGTGGGGCAGTTGGCGGTCCAGCAGTACGAGGCGATCTATCCCCAGGTTCTGGCGCGGGCGGTGGCTCGCCGGGCGGTCAAGAAAGGCGCATTCTACGCCGGCAAGGAGGTGCTCGGCGTGGCGAACCACTCGCTGGTGAATGTGGGGATGGACCTGGCGGGGATTCTCTGGGAGGCGACCGAATCGGCCGATACCCGATGCTGGGGCCTTCTGCCCGACCGCATCCAGGTACTCCGGCTGGAACTGCCCGCCGGCCAGCACCGCATCGGCCTCCGACCGACCGGACACAGCGGCTGGCTCGGCCGCGAGGAATCGGCGGCCGTGACCGTCGAGGACGGCCGCAACACGTACGTCTTGGCAAACTTCCCGACGGACCGCCTCGTGGGCAGGATCCTCGTCAGCGGGGCCGCGCGGGAGCCGCAGCCGTAGCCGTACCCGGCCAAGGGCCATGCCGGATGGCCCCACGCATCACCATCTCCCCGGCTCACCAGATCGAAGGGGTCCTTGTGTTGTCCGCCCGAGCTTCTTACAATCACTCCGCGTGGGAAGCGGGGGAAGGGCCGGCCGGGCCGGCTCGCGCCGGGAGGGGTCTGGGCTATCGAGGCCGCCATGAGTGCCGAACTGGTCGATCTGGGGACGGTGCCGGAGTGCTGGAAGCAGCGGCACTTGCTGGGTTTGGAGCAGTTGTCGGCCGACGAGATCACGCTGATTCTCGACAAGGCGGAGGTCTTTCGGCGGGCCTTGGATGGCGGCCAGCGCCGAATCCCCCTCCTGACCGGTAAGACTTGCGTCAACCTCTTCTTCGAGAACTCCACCCGCACGCGGACCAGTTTCTCGCTGGCCGCGCGGCGATTGGGGGCCGACGCGATCGATTTTTCCGCCGCCACGAGCAGTCTCTCGAAGGGAGAGACGGTAATCGACACGGCGAAGAACATCGAGGCGATGGGCGTGGATGCCGTGGTGGTTCGCCATCGGACCCCCGGCACCCCGCACTTGCTGGCCCAGAACCTCCGCTCGTCGGTCATCAATGCGGGAGATGGGACGCACGAGCATCCCACCCAAGGCTTGCTCGACATCCTCACGATCCGTCGACGTTTTGGCCGGGTTGCGGGGCTCACCGTGGCTCTGGTGGGCGATATCATGCACAGCCGCACCGCTCGCTCGAACATCTGGGGGCTCCGCAAGTTGGGCGCCCACGTGATCGTGTGCGGCCCCTCGACGTTGGTCTCGCCCCGGTGGCGGGAACTGGGAGTGGAGTACTCGTACAAGCTCGACGACATCCTCGATCGGGTCGATGTGCTGAACCTGCTGCGCATCCAGTTCGAGCGTCAGGCCACGCGCCCGTTCCCCTCGGTTCGCGAATATGCCCTCTTGTACGCCATGGATAGCCGCCGGTTGGCTCGCACGAAACCGGGGATCCTGATTCTCGCGCCCGGCCCCATCAATCGTGGGGTGGAGGTGACGGCCGAGGTGGCCGACGGCCCCCAATCGGCGATCCTCGATCAGGTCAGCAACGGCGTGGCCGTGCGCATGGCCGTCCTGTGGCTGTTGATGGGATCCAGAAAGCAAGTGTCCTCGTAAAGGGCTGCAAAACCATAAGTTGGGCAATCTCATGAAACCCAAAGAGAGGGAATCGCCCTTGGGTTCCACGAATACCCTCGACAACAAGCCTGCATGTCGCCCAAGCCCATGCCCACGCTCTTGATTGCCAACGGCCGCGTGATCGACCCGAGCCAGTCGATGGATCGGGTCGCCAACCTCTTGATTCGGGATGGGCGGATCGCCGCGTACGATGCCGGCCCGGAAGGCTGCGATCGCGTGATCGACGCCTCGGGCAAGATTGTCGCCCCGGGGCTGATCGACCTGCACGTCCACCTGCGCGAACCCGGGCGCGAGGAGGACGAGACGATCGAGAGTGGGACGGCGGCGGCCCTGGCGGGCGGGTTTACCTCGATCGCGTGCATTCCCAACACCGATCCGCCCATCGACAGCCAGGGCGCGGTCGAGTTCGTCCGCCATCAGGCGGCTCGCGCGCGGAACTGCCACGTGTTCCCGATGGGCTGCGTCAGCAAGAACCGCGAGGGCAAGGAACTGGCCGAAATCGGCCTTCTGGTCGAGGCCGGGGCCGTCGCGTTCACCGACGACGGCGCTCCGGTCTACAACCCCGAGCTGATGCGCCGGGCTTTCGAGTACTGCCTGATGTTCGACAAGCCGGTGATGAACCACGCCGAGACCCGCGAACTGACCCAACACGGCGTGATGCACGAGGGCCTCGTGTCGCTGCAATTGGGCTTGCCCGGCATGCCTTCGGCCGCCGAGGATGTCATGGTCAGCCGCGATATCGCCTTGGCCGAGGCCACCGGCGGACGGCTCCATGTGATGCACGTCTCCACCGCGGGGGCGGTGGAGATCCTGCGCCGGGCCAAGCGGCGCGGCGTGCGCGTGACCGCCGAGGTCACGCCGCATCACCTCACGCTCACCGACGAGTGCCTGCGCACCTTCGACTCGAACTACAAGATGAACCCGCCGCTGCGCAGCCGCGACCACGTCGATGCCTGCATCGCCGCGCTGGCCGACGGCACGATCGACGCCATCGCCTCGGACCACGCCCCCCACTCGAAGGAGAAGAAGATGCAGGAACTCGACCAGGCCCCGTTCGGCATCGTCGGCCTCGAGACGACGCTCGGCCTGGTGATTACCAAGCTCATCGAGCCGGGCCTTCTCGATTGGCCGACGGCCTTGGCGAAACTCACGTTCCATCCCGCGCGGATCCTCGGCATTCCCAAAGGAACCCTTGCCATCGGCGCCGACGCCGACATCACCATCATCGATCCCGAGGCCCGCTGGCGCGTCGATCCGGCGCGCTTCCGCTCGAAAAGCACCAACACCCCGTTTGCCGGCTGGGAGCTGAAGGGCCGGGCCGCGATGGTGCTCGTCGGCGGCGAGATCCGATACCCGTTCGACGCGCGAGAAAGAGAATCGGCCAACCCCTGAGCCGTTTGTCTCCGGTGCGGGCATTGCATCCGGCGTGCCGCTCTGCTACCGTGGCCCCCAAATGGCCCATATCGACACCTTGGGGGGATTGCCATGCGCCGCGCTGCCCGCTTGATGGTCTGTTTTGCCATGGCGGTCGTTGCCGCCTGCCCGCTTGCCGCTGCCGCCGCTGCGGAACTCAAAACGCTCTTGGAACGCCCCGTGGTGGGTAGCGCCCTGCCGCTGACCGAGGTGCAGCGGTACTGCGAATCGGCCGTGGTGCGCATGCCGTCGGTCAAGACGGTCGCCGAGTGGGAGAAAGAGGCCAACCGGCTTCGCGCCGAGACGCTCGCGCGGGTCGTCTTTCGCGGCGAGGCCGCCCGGTGGCGCGACGCGAAGGTCAAGGTCGAATGGCTCGACACGGTCGCCGGCGGTCCGGGCTATCGGCTCAAGAAGCTCCGCTACGAAGCCCTGCCGGGACTCTGGATCCCGGCCGTGCTCTACGAACCCGAGAAGCTGGTGGGCAAGGTGCCCGTGATCCTCAACGTCAACGGCCACGTCGGCGGCCCTGGAAAGGCGTACGAGCCCAAACAGATCCGCTGCATCAATCAAGCCAAGCGGGGCATGCTGGCCCTGAACGTCGAGTGGATCGGCATGGGCCAGCTCGGCACGCCCGGCTTCGCCCACTACCGCATGAACCAGCTCGACCTGTGCGGCACCAGCGGCGTGGCGGTACACTACCTGGGCATGAGCCGGGCCCTGGACCTCTTGCTCGCCCTCGAGCACGCCGACCCGGCACGCGTGGCCGTCACGGGGCTCTCGGGTGGCGGGTGGCAGACGATCTTCATCAGCGGGCTCGACCCGCGCGTCACTCTGGCCAACCCGGTGGCAGGCTACTCGAGTTTCCGCACGCGGGCGATGCACCTGATGGACCTGGGCGACTCGGAGCAGACCCCGACCGACCTCGGCATGATTGCCGACTACACGCATTTGACCGCGATGCGGGCCCCGCGGCCTACGCTGCTGACGAACAACCTTACCGACAACTGCTGTTTTGCCGCCCCGCACGCCTTGCCGCCCTTGCTCGAGGCCGCCAAGCCGATCTACAAGCTCTACGGTCGGCCCGACGCACTGCGCGCGCACGTCAATGCCGATCCCGGCGACCACAACTACCTGCTCGACAACCGCGAGGCGTTCTATCGCGCCTTGCAGGATTTCTTCTATGCGCAAGCCGCCGATTTCAACGCCCGCGAGATCCCGTCCGACAAGGAACTGAAGACCCCCGAGCAACTCCATGTGCCGCTGCCGGAGAAGAACGAGGATTTTCATACGCTGGCACTGGCCTTGATGAAAGACCTGCCCCGCGACGCCGACTTGCCCAAGGACAAGGCCGCCGCGGCCGCGTGGCAAAGCCGCCACCGGGCCCAACTCCGCGAGGTGGTGCGGGCCAAGGACTACCCGGTCAACGCGATCCGTTTCGCCTCCGAGGAGAAGGACGGCCTGAAAATCACCTGGTGGAAGTTCCAGATCGGAACGGCCTGGACCGTGCC
>JANLFZ010000106.1:0-1900 GCA_024653385.1 Thermoguttaceae bacterium
GCCTGCATGGGCACGGTGAACGGTTCGCCCAAGGGCTGTTCGCCGCCGGAGACCAGCCGCGCCGCCAGCGGGGCTTGATCGGTGGAAAGCCGGATGGTGCCCAATTGCCACCGGCCATACCCTTGCCAGACCGCCCAGGCCGCCAGGGCAACCGCGAGTGTGACGGCCGCGGCGGCGGCGGCCTGGGTCACGCTTCGGCGGTGCTTGCGCGTCCAGCGCGAGGCCCGCTCGACCGCGCTGGGCCGCCGGGCGCGAATCGGCCGGTCCTCCAGGAACGCGCGCAGGTCTTCGGCCAGTTCCCGAGCCGAGGTGTACCGGCGCGCGGGATCCTTGTGCAGGCACTTGAGGATGATCGTCTCCAGGTCGCGCGGCAGGCCGGGGCGAAGCTCGCGCGGCGGCCTGGGCTCTTGCTCGAAGATCTGGGCGAGCACGTCCTGCGGAGAGGTCCCCTCGAAAACGGGTTTTCCCGTGGCCATCTCGTACAGCGTGGCCCCGAGGCTATAGATGTCGGTCCGGTGGTCGATCCGCCGCTCGGTCGCGGTGGCCTGCTCGGGGCTCATGTAGCGGGGCGTGCCCAACAGCGCGCCGGTCGCGCTGAGCGTCACGTCGGTCAGGCGGCGGGCCAGGCCGAAGTCGGTCAGCCAGACTCGGCCCTCCCCATCGACCAGCACGTTCGACGGCTTGATGTCGCGGTGGATGACCCCGTGCTGGTGCGCGTAGGAGAGGGCCTCGGCCAGCTGGAGCCCCCACTCGGCCACGGTCGCGGCCCCGGGCGGCTCGCCCGACTCGCGAAGCACGTCGGCAAGACTCTGCCCGTCGATGTACTGCATCGCGTAGTAGTTGACCCCGGCCTCCTGGCCGATGGAGAACACCGGCACGATGTTCGTGTGGTGCAGTTGGGCCACGGTCTCGGCTTCGCGGCGGAAGCGTTCGAGAAGCTGCGGGTCGGAGACCGCGGCGAAGCGCAGCACCTTCAGGGCCACGCGGCGGTCGAGCGATACCTGGCGGGCCTCGTAGACCGCGCCCATCCCGCCCCGCCCGACCTCGCGCACGATCTCGAAATCGCCCAGGCGCCGCGGAAGCGAGCCGGCCGGATCGCCCCGGTGGATGAAGTCGAAATCGTGGGTGATCTCGGCGCGGGCCTGCTCCCCGTCAATCCCTGTCGAATCAGACATCGAGGGCCTCCACCGCATCGGCAAATGATCAAACCATCATACGCGGGCGCCCTGATAGAGCAGTGCCCTTTTCGCCAGAAATGTCACGCCGGCGTGCCGTTTTCGACGCTAGAACGCTGCACGGGCCCTTTGCACCCGACACTTGGGCGGTCGAATATCGGGCACCACGCCATCCCCCAGAGACGGGGAGGGGGAGGAGGGAACGGCCGGATGTGGCCGAGACATGCCACGACGCATCCAGATTACGGGTTGACCAGGATCTCGTCGACGAACAGCCACGCCTTTCGCGCGGTGGCCGGCGGATCGGTCGGCATCACGCGGACGTTGCGCACGCGGACCCGAACCCAGCGAGCAGGCTCGGCGGCGAACTCGGCGCGCAGCGTGCGGATCAGCGGGCTGCCGTCGGCGGTTGTCCCAGCCCCGTCGAGTCTTGCCGCCGGCTTGAAGTCCTTGCCGTCGCGCGACACGGCGATTTCCACGCCTGCCGGAAAGAAAATCCCCACATCGGCCGACTGGAGGCATCGCACCGCGACGGCGCGGACGGGCACGACCGCCTCCAGGTCGATCACCGCCTCGAGGTCGTCGCCGTAGAAGCCCAGCCACTGCGCCGACCGGTAGTCGGTGGAGGCCAATTCGCCGTCGACCAACGTGCTTTCCCCCGCCCCGAAATAGCGCGGATCGGGTGGCGAGGTCAGTCGGATCGGTTTGTCCCTGGCAGCATGGGG
>JANLFZ010000106.1:1910-2474 GCA_024653385.1 Thermoguttaceae bacterium
CGCGGCGGCTCGGGGGCAGCCAAGGCCGCCAGGGTTTCCGCCGGAAGCATTTGCGCCTGAGCGCGCCCGAGCGACTCGCCGAGATCGACCTTGGCCAGCAGGTCCCAAAGCGAGGTGCCCCGCGCGTGCAGGGTCAGTCCGGCGACGATCCACGGCTGCGACCAGCCGGTCTCGGTACACCACGGCCCCCATTCCCAATCGGCGCTGGAGGCCCAATAGTCCCAGCGCCGGTAATCGAACGCCCGATACCATGCCCCGTCCAACTCGGGGTGCGCTGCGGATCGCACCTGGATGCGGGCGAGAAACCGCGCGAGCCGCTCGGCCGCTTGGGCAGCCTGCGGATCGCCGGTCGCGGCGGCCGCCTCGACGAGTCCGACCAGGGCGAAGTTGCACGAGTAGAGCATGTCGCTGATCGTGTCGCCGTCGGATTGGATGAGGCTGCTCTCGCCGGTGCCGTACTCGGCGTTGGACCGCAGGCCCGGGCCGCCGTCGCCGATGATCTCCCGCAATGCCCCGCAGCGATCCTGAAGCGCGACGACGTCCGCCACCATCGTCTTCAGCCAG
>JANLFZ010000106.1:2484-13025 GCA_024653385.1 Thermoguttaceae bacterium
TGTCGTCGACCCGCACCAGCCACGCCAGCGCCAGCAGCATGCGCGAGCGTTCGATGGTGCCGCTGCGCAGGATCCAATTCCAGCGCGCCGGGTAGGCCTGCATCATGGCGCGGATGCCCGCCTTGGTGCGCACCAACAGCGGCGCGTAGCCGCTTTGGCGGTACGCCCACAAGTAGCACGCCCAGGGCCAGGCTTGATGGTGCGGCGAGTACCACGCCGCGCGGCTGGTGTAGAAACTCGTCCAACCGCGCTCGGCCAGCGTCTTCTCCTGGATGCACTCCTGGCGGAAGCCCGACGCCCCCGTCGTGCGGAAGTTGGCGAGGATGCACCGGACCATGGCGTCGTTCCATCGTCTTTCGCCGCATAGCGCCGCCACCGCCGCCACCGCGAGGATGGCCCGGCCGTTGTCGTCGCCCCAGTAGGCGTTGGGCGAATCCAGCGCCCAGCCGATCAGGCCGAACGACGGACTCTTGGGATCGGCCCGCGTGCCCCCGGCCAGGCCCGATTCGCCCAGGATGTAATCGACCAGGCGGGCCGCTCGGCGGGCGTTTTCCGGACGGGCGTTCAGATCGGCGTCGCAGGCCAAGAGCATCGCTGCTTCCATGTTGCAGTCGTTGCGCACCGCGTAGCGCATGGGCTGGCTGCCGTCGCGGCGGATCGTCGAGGAGAACCCTTCGAGCAGGCCGAACGAGCCGTCCTCGACCGGCCACGCGGACGAGGGCATGTCGCGCACCGTGTTGTAGGTCGCCGAGAGCGCCAGTGCCTCGGCCGGCCAGTCGCGGTGGCGCAGCGCCCGGCTCGCGACGACCCAGTCGGCCGACCGACGCACCGCTTGCGCGGCAAAGTCGTCCGGAAGCGGATCGCCCGGCCCGTAACTCGGCCGGACCGTGGGCGTCCATTGCGGAGCGACCGCGCCGTGTTGCGGGTGCAGCCGGGCCAGGATCGCCTGCCAGATCGTCCGCCAGTCGTCCGTCGGCAAATACCGTGCGCGCACGAAGTGGCTCAGGGCGGTGGTCGCCACCAGCATGTCGGCCCGCGGGTGATCGAACAACAGCGGCTCGGCCGGCGTGTTGGCCAGTCCGTACACCGCCGTGTCAACGCCCGCCACTTTGGCGGCAACCAGGTGCGCGCTCACGTTGGATTGGACGGGCAGATACCGACCACTGCTGACCAGCACGATCCGGCCCTTGGGTAGCGCGCCGCCAAAGAAATCGGACTCGACGACGCCGCGTTCGTACTTCACGTCCTTGGGCGGCCCGAACGCCAGGTCCGGCAGGCGATCGGCGTATTCGACGTACAGGCGCAGCCGTTTCCGCGCGGCGGCGTCGAACACCTCCGCCGCGACGACGTTGGGTTTGTCGGGATATCCGTCGGCCAAGACCAGCACGCCCGAGCCGGCCGGCGCCGAGCGGACCGCATCGACCGGCGAATCGAACCGCGGAGAGTCCACGCCCGCCGCCGTCACCGCGCGAAACAGATCGTTGTCGGCCCGGCAGCAGAACGTCCAGCCCGCATGGGACGACCCGGCCTCGGCCGCAAAGGCCGGCGCCGCCAGCCATGCCAATAGGAAACAGGCAATCGCGGTTGGTTTCCGTGGCGCGATACTATCCATGCGAAGGCCCTCCGTCGAACCAAGAAGGCGTAGGGGCCATGTCGGGAGGTCGATAGCCGGGTTAGCCGATCGCCTTGGCGTAGCACTGCTTCAGATAGTCCCGCGATTTGGCCAGGGCGGTCGACATCGCCTCGGGCGGAGGCTCGTTGTGCATGAACGGGTTGACGTACCCGCGATAGTTCGCCTTGGCCAACGCGGCGATCCACGGCGTGAAGTCGGTCGGGCCATGGCCGGGCAGTTCCTGCACGCCGGGCGCATGCTGCCACGCGTAGAAGAACAAGAGTTGGGGGCCGCACGCCGCGATGGCCTCCTCGACCCGCTCCTGGCCGGCCTGCACGTGGTAGGGCGCCAACGCGATTCCCAACCGAGGGTGCTTGTTCAGATCGACAAACGCCTTCATCGAGTCGATCGTGTGCAACAGGGCGTGCCCGTGGTTCTCGATCGCCAGGTACGAGTTGTACTTCTCGGCCAGTTCGAGTTCGGGCTTGAGGGATTCGAGAAACGCCTTCATGCGAGGCACCATCTCGGCCGGCTCGCACGGACCGGCGCTGCCGCGGATGGCCACTCCGCCACCCGCCTTGCCCAGCAACTCGGCGTACCTCGGGTATCCCCCGGCGTACACCGAGAACGCGTAGAGTTTCAGGCGGTGCTTGGCCAAAAGTTCCTTCAGTCCCTCGGGACCGAGCCGTTTCTGCACGTCGTCGAGGTGCGGGCAACCGGCGTGGGCAGACCAGATGTCGATGGCCTCGAAGCCCAGCGCGGCGATCCGTTCGCAGGCCGCCTCGATCGGCAGGCGTGAGAAGTTGATCGACGAGGCGGACAGTCGCATGGCCCAGCGCTGGTCCGCCGCCACGACGCACCGGCGTCCTGCCGCGAAGCCGAACACCGCTGCCGCGGCGCCGGCGCCAAGAAACGCCCGCCGATGGAGTGCCGCCTTCGGATCGACCCAATCAAAATGCATGGCCCTGGTCCTTCGCGTCTCGAGAATGCCGTATTCGACTTTGGCTCCAGGGTAGCGGCTTGCACGGACCGGATCAAGCAGCGGGTCCCCGGGTTCCATCAGATTACCCAACTTGCTGTCTTGCGGGCCCTCACAGAAGCCTAATGCGAATCTCATGCGCGGCACATCATCTTCTCAACGTCCTCCGAAACAATGGCGTGGGCCAAGACCATCATGACCAGTGGATTAAGGAGGGTGCGATGGACGACTTGCGACCTAGGGGGATGTTGATTGGCATCCGGCCATTGGGGGTGACGCCGCGCAAGGCGTCTGGGCGAGGCGCTGGGTGGGTCCGGCGGGGCTTGACCCTCGTCGAGCTGCTCGTCGTCATTTCCATTGTGGCCTTGCTGATGGCGATGCTCTTGCCCGCGGTGAACTCGGCGCGCGAGTCCGCACGTCAGACCGCGTGCCAGAACAACCTGCGTCAGTTCGGCATCGTGATGACTTCCCACGCGGCCAACCGGCGCACATTCTGCACGGGGGCGTTCGACTGGAGGCTCGACGGCTGCGTGACCGAGGTCGGGTGGGTGGCCGACCTGATCCAACGGGGCGCCCCGGTGGGCAAGATGCTCTGCCCTTCAAATCCCGCGCGAATCGCGCAGACGTTCAACGATCTGCTCTCGATGGCGTGGAACGTGGACCACTGCACCGTCGATCGTCGCGGCAGCCCTCCCCAGATCGCGTTCGACGGCTCGCGGCAGATCAATCCGTGCCGTTTCATCGCCGAAGGGGACGTCGCCGGAGGCGTTCCGCCGCCTGTCGGAGAGGACCGCCGCAAGTACGTCGAGGCCGAGATCTTCCAGGCGCAGTATAACACGAACTACACGGCGAGCTGGTTTCTCGTGCGTGGGGGGGTTGTTCTCGATGGCAACGGGAACCTCACGCACCGGGTGGCGGGCTGCACCCCCTCCCCGCTGGCCGTGGGATCGACCGCCGGTCCCCTGAGCACGGCAGTCCTCGATGGCTCGGTGAGCCCCTCCAGCCTGGTGCCGCTGTTGGGTTGCGGAGTCGCAAGCGACGCGCTCCAGCAGCCGATCAGCTCGATCCAGGCCGGCACGCCGGCCGTCCAACCCTTCACCCGCGGGCCGGTCAAGACGACGACGATGAACGCCCCGGGCATTCCCGGCGACCTGTTCCCCGTGCCGACCCCTCGGACCACGTGGGGGCCGGTGTGGACCGCCACGCTCCAGGACTATCGCGGGTTCGCCCCGGTCCACAAGAACACCTGCAACGTGCTCTTCGCCGACGGCAGCGTGCGCGCGATCGCCGATTTGAACAAGGACGGCCAGCTCAACAACGGGTTCCCCGCCAGCGCCGACAACGGCTTCGCCGACACGACGATCGAGTTGAGTTCGGAGGAAGCCATCAGCCGCTGGTCGCTGCGGATGCGATAATCGCTCCGAAGACAAGCCGGGCCAATCGCACGCCCGAAGGGGACTGTCCCCGGGAACGTTCACTGGCCTGTCCGGCGCGGGAGACTCGCCTCGGTTCGCACGGCGAACGCCACCTTCAGCGCCACGATTTCGGGCATCTGGGGGTGGTCGGTGAGGATCCGAAACCAGCCCATCGAATCCTCGCCCTTGCCCTGGTAATCGCACGGCGGGGCGTCCGGCGGCACTCCGACCTCGATGCGATAGAGGCCCGGGTTGCTCAAGGGAGTCACCCGAACCTGCAAGAACTCGGGCTCCTTCTCCACCCTCTCGATCTTGAGCTGGCGGTGCTTGCCGCGCACCTTCAGCAGCACGGCCTTGCGGCTTCCTTCGCCCGGCCGCAGCGTGCCGATATCGATCACGCCGAACGCATCGACCGCGTCGCCCAACACCGTGCGCAATTTCGGCACCTGGCCCTCGACGGGGATGCGCAGGTTCTTTTTCTCGCCCTCCTCGCCGACCCGCACCGAGACCTCCAAGGCGCCCGAGAACGGTCCGGTGGGAAGATTGGCCGGCAGCGTCACGTCGATCCGATAACCGCGCTTGGCCTGGAGACTCGCCAGGGCGTCGCGCGAGGCAGGTTCGATCTTCCACTGCAGACTCGGCGGCGTCGGTTGCACCCTCTCGATTTGCCAGTGATCCCAGACCTGGGAATACACCATGGTCTTCGCCGAGGTGGGCGTGTCGATCGAGATCTCGGGCAAGATGATGGCCGGCGGCTCGCCGACCAGATAGCGCCGCACCACACCGCGAATGGTCAGCACAAGCCGTTTGCATGCGGGGTCGTTCGTCAGGATCGTCGCGCTGTGGGTGAACTCGCCCTCGACCTGCGACGTCTTGGCCGACACCCGCACCTTGCCTTGCGCATGGGGACGAATCGGCTTCTCGGGGATCTCGCTGACCAGACAGTTGCACGAAAGCCCGCCAATGGCGAGCTTCAGCGGGGCATCCCCCTCGTTACGCACCACGAAATCGTAATAGCACGGATCGTTCGGATTGAGCGCCTCGAAGGTGTGACTGGTCTGATCCACGACAAGCTTGGGCTGCTCGGGAGGCATCGCGCACGCCCTGGGAACCTCGGCGTGAGAAGCCTCCTGGGCCGTCTGGCTCCCAAGGTCGCTACAACCGGGGGAACTCAGCCCAGCGATTGCGAGGAGTCCCGCCACGACAATCCACTGCCACGTGCTCATCGTCGCCTCGAAAGATGGACCAACCCTATCGGATGCGGGCAGCGCCGGCGCGCCCTCGTTTCCTGTACGCCGGATGTGTTAGACGGGCTTGAGCCTCGGGTTAGGACTCGGTCAGCCGAGAGGGCCGTCAAGAAACCCAAAGGCCCGCGCCCGGGCTGTGGGTCGCCGGACGCGGGCCGCCAGACAGGGCAGTTCGTCGGGTGAAGGGGTGACTATTCGAACTTGCCCTTGCGCACCGAGTTGTCGATCCACGGGCCGTTGTACATGTCGGCCGGAGCGACCTCGCACATGGCGTCGGTGTAGCCCGTGGCGGCCTGCGTGGCCGTCGCGGCGTTGATGGCGAAGCCGGGGTTCACGTAGCCGTCGCCGTTGATGTCGTAGAACTGCTTGACCGAGCCGTCGGCCATGAGGCAGTTGAAGAACTTCTTGTCGCCGGCCCCGTGGATGCACATCCAGTCGCGGGTGTCCTGGAGGTAGAGCGTGCCCGCCGCGCCGGCGAAGTCGGCCTCGGTCTGCCCGTTGATACCGACGTAGTCGGTCGGCGTCGGGAGCTTCCTGGGGATGGCTCCCTGGACCGACACGGTCTGGTTGGCCGGAACGATGTTGACGCCATTGGTCGTCGCGTTGTAGTAGCTCGGCCCGTCGTTGAACGACTCGCCAAGGCGGGCACCGGCCGTCAACCCAAACCCGACATTCACGTCGGCCGCCAAGACGGCTTCGTTGATATCGCCCGGACCGGCGTCGCCCAGCAGCGGGATGGTGGACGAGGGAACCGGCGCCGACTCGACCATCTGCAACGTGAGCGGGCCGAGCGAACCACCCAGCCCCTTGAGGTTCCAGTAGCCACCGGAGCCGTTCGGCTGGCCGATCATCATCACGCCGCCCACGTTGGCCCCCTTGGGCGCGCTGCGGACCATGAACCAGCTCGAAGCGTAGTTCGTATTGTAGCCTTGTTCGACGACCATGCTTCGAGCATAGTCGAACCAGCCGGTCGCGTCGGGCAGTGTCAGGGCATTGGTCCACGGGCCGTGTCGCGGCCCTTCGGTGGCCGTCGACGTGTCGGCGCACTTCCCGAACGTAAGCCGGGTTGGGTCGGGCAGACCGTCGGCCGGGCTGGTCGACGTGCCGATGCCCAACAGGTCGTTCAGCTTCTCCAATGACCTGAGCTGATTACTCGGGCAGAGCATCTTGCCCGGAGCCGCCGCCCCGATCTTCACGAGGTCGGCCACCCAGCCGTACTCGAACAAGCAGCCGTCGCGCCGCTGGTCCCACGCGCCGGAGCAGAGACGCCCGGCGGGATCCACCCCGGCGAACTCCTGCATCCCCAGGCCGAATTGCCGGAGATTGTTCTGGCAGCTAGCGGATCGGGCCGCCTCGCGGGCGCGCGAAAGGGCCGGCAGCAACAACGCGATCAACAAGCCGATGATGGCAACCACCACCAGCATCTCCACGAGAGTGAACGCACGACGCTGTGTCGGACTTCTCATGTAACTTGCTCCTCTTGAGGAAAGCACGGAAACGGGTCGAGCTGACAAGGTCGCAACTCCTTGCGCCGCAAGTGGGCGCCCCGGGAGCGCGGCGGGGTCGGGGTTGGCGGTCATCGGTACTGCCCTTGGCCAGTCCTGCCGTGGGCCGGCTACCGGGTTCGGCCCCCGAACCGATCCGGTTCGCATCGTCGATTCGTCCACCTCCCTTCCAAGACGTTCTCATGAACCTTTCCACGCCTATATCACCCCCGGATTGTAAGGACGCATGTGAGCCCTTGATGAAAGGCCCAAGAATTCTTCGTTAGTCTTGTGTTCTGCCACGCCAGCGCCACGCCGGCTTGCGGTTTTCTAACACGGCGCTCGACAGAACCTAACGAAGCGCCTTTAGAATCGCCTCGAAAGCGTGGAGCCAAGCGTTCGGGAGATCACGTCATCGTTCGCCACCTTGCCCGTAGAACCTCTTGTACCTGGCTGATGGCCGGGCTTGTGCTCGCGGCGGCCTGTTGCACACCGGGCTGTGGCGGCCGCGGAGGCGTTGGCGGTCCCAGTCACGCCGCGTGGGGCGGCATGTCGAAGGAAGAGTGGCTCAAGAAGCGAGAAGAGAAGCGAGCCAAGGAGGCCCAGGAAGACACCAGACAGAAGGCAGAGGCGGACAAGAAAAAAGCGGAGGCCGAAGCAGCCAGGAAGGGCAAGAAGGCGGTCTCGGCGTCCGAGGCAGCAAGATCGCCGACAGAAAACACCGCCGCCAAGACGACGCCCGGCAAGACGATCGGCTCGGATCCCAAGCCCGTCCTGCCCGACGAGTTCGACGCGTGGAAAGACGCCGATTACCTCTTGGCCCGGGCCAGCGGCGATCCGCGCTTGGTGCTGGCGGTCGAGCACCGGGGGCGGCGAGGGGCCGGGAACGAGAAAGAGGCCGAGTTCCTCGCGCGACTCGTTCAGCCCCGGGTGGCGGCGGGGGCCCGGGACGCCCTGGCCGGCAAGTCGGAAACCAAGGCGAAGGCCGCTTCCAAGGCGCTGGTCGAAGCGGTGGCGGTCGCCTTGGGCCGCAACGGCACGCCCGCGGCCCGCAATACCTTGGTGCAGTTGATCTCGGGCACGCTGAAGACCGAGGACGACGCGGCCGGGGCCGCGGCGGCCCTCAAGGCCCTGGCCGAGAATCCTTCGCCGGAAAACGAGGAGATTCTGCTGGCGGCCCTCGTCGAGCCGTTGAAGTTCCGCCCGCCAGGACAGGGCGACTTGGGGGCAGGTGACCTGCAACGAGAGGCCCTGGCCGTGGCCCGGACCGTGTCCGGCAGCCGGTTTCGCACGCGGCTTGCCCAATGGTTCGTCGATCGGGGGGCCGGTCCCGAGCTACGCCGGCTTGTCGCGCCGATGTTGCTGGAAGTCCACCCGGAGAATCTCGAATCGCATGCCCTGTTGTATCAGAGCGATCTGGTGGCCGCGGACGTCCGGGCGCTGATCGAGCGGCGTTTCGTGGAGTACAGCTCCGACGCGCTGGTGTTCTTTCTGGGGATTGACCTGAGCGAGCAGATCGGGGTCGACGGTCGCACCCCCGTTCCTGCGAGACCGAACACGGCGACGCGGACTCCGGTCCCTTTGAAACCGACCGATGCCGAATGGCCGTACCTGGTGGCCAGGCGACTCTGGTCGCGCGAGTCGTGCAATGTGCTCGACGTGCGCCTGACGGGCATCAATTCGCTCGACGAGGGGGCCCAGGTGTGCTTGCTGGCGGCCACCGTGCCGATCGACGCGGTGCGCGGCCGGCTCCAACGGACGCTCGAGCGGTATTGGGAGGATGGCCCTGCCCCGCTGCGCAACGCGGGGCTCGGCCGGCGTGTCGTGTTCGAGCCGGGGTTCGTGCCGGTGCTCAAGGCCGCGCGTCGCAAGACGTACGAAGGCTCGAAGGCGGCCGCCGTGTCCGTGCCGAAACTTCGCCGCGCGGGGATGCGGCCCCAGGCGAAGCCGGTCGAGAAAGACCCCGGCGAGGAACTCGAGAAGGAGTGGCTCAAGGCCGAGGAGGCGCTGATTCGCGGGCTGTGCCAACGGCTGCGCGCGGCGGCGCTGGCCGAGGCCGTTCGGAACAAGCGGCAGCCCCAGGACCGCTGGCCCACCCTGGACCACTTCCCCGTGGAGCTGCACGCCGATGCGACGGTCGTGGCCTCGTTCGCGTGCGACTGGCCGGGACGCCCCAGCGACCACAAGCTTGGCGGCGTGCCGCTCGAAACGATGCGGGTCCGCTACGTGCGGATCGAAGAGAAGGCCCGGCTCGATCGGCTCGTCATGCACTACCGCCGCCAGTCCCTGAAGAACGCCCAAACCCGCGCCATCGCCGATGGGACGTGGTTCGATAGCCTCCATGTCGATAGCGCGACCGGATCGCGCCAGTCGGTGGATCTCTTCATCACCCGATCCCAGGCCGATTCGAAACGCCCGCTCGACGAGTCCCAGGAATTGACCGCCGAGATCTTGGTCGTCGAGCTGCCGCGGTCGGGCCATTAGCCGGGGCGCGATCATGACCTCGATGCGCAACGACCGACCTGGAGTCCCAATCGCCGGACCCCACCGACCGGCCGCGGGACCGTCGGCCCGCGCCGACGACGACGGGTTCGACCCGTACCGGGCGCTGTTGAACATCCGCGAGGTCCAGCGGCCGCTGGATGCGTATCAGTTGCTCCGGCTGAAGCCGTTCGAGGAGGATCCGGATTCGATTCGGGCGGCAGCCAGTCTTCAACGGATGGCGCTTCGCCTGCACCGTTCCGACTGCCCACCCGAAGTCTGGGAGCAAGTGAGATCCGAGTTGGAAAAGGCGATTTCGACGCTCTTGGACCCGGACGCGAAGGCGGCGTACGACGCGACCCTGCGCGTGCGCGAGGCCACCCGCGCGGTGACGCCTCGGTTGACGAACGACCCCCCGCGCAAGCGTTCGCGGTCGGCGTCGCGATGTCCGCAATGCGGCGCCGCCAATTCCCCGACGCAAAGATATTGCACCCACTGCGGCAAGAACCTTTGGGAAGCGTGCTACCGGTGCGGCGCCCTGAACACCGCAAGCGACAAATTCTGCGGGGCGTGTGGCGCCGATCTGGTCGCGGGCGTCGAACAAGAGCGCGAGGAAGTCGCATCCACTTTGCGCCGGGCCGAGGAACTCCGCCGGCGCTTTGAGATCGACCAGGCGATTGCGCTGCTTCGCCCCGTGGCCGAGGTCGAACACTCGCGTCTGGCCGACCTGGCAGGCAGGGCCAAGGCCCTGGTGGAACAATGGTCCGCCCAGCGCGATCGCTGCCGCGCGGACGCCGACAAGGCGCGACACGCGGCGGAGCGCCTGTTGGCCGAAGGCAAGTTCCGCGACGCGGCCGACGCGGTGATGGCCGTGCCCGCGCCGTTTTGCGACGAGTCGCTGCGGCACTTGCTGGCCGAGGCGGAATCGCGGCTTGAAGAGGTTGCCGCGCTGACCAGCCAATTGCGCCGCGCGGCCGGGGCGCCGTTCAAACTCGAATTGCTGCGCCAAGCGACGCGCCTGCTGGAACTCGAACCGGGCCACACCGAGGCCCTGGCGGTGATCGGACGGTTCCGCTCGCGGATCATGCAGATGGCTCGGGCGAAGCTCGCCGAGCGCCGTTATGACGAAGCGAACCGGCTCCTCGAGCACATTCCTCCCATCGCGCGCACACCCGAGATCGAGACCCTCCACGCGCGGACCGGCGAACTGCGCTGGCTGGCGGCCGAACTCGGCACGGCCCCGGCAGTGACCCGGGCGCTGTTGGCTATGGCCGATCGGTATCGCAAGCTGGCGCCGAACGACCCGCAAGCCGCCGCGTGCTT
>JANLFZ010000106.1:13035-14864 GCA_024653385.1 Thermoguttaceae bacterium
GAAGAGATCGCGCGCCGCGCGAAGGCGGGGCCGGAGGCGCGCGGTGCGGCAATCCCGTGGAAGGCCGCGCCGGCCGACTCGCCGTTCGGCGCGCCGGTCGCGTGGATCACGGGTTTCGATCGGGTCGAACTCCACGAAGACCTGGACCCGACGCTTCTCATCGAGCACCCGGGCCGGTTTTACGTGGCCTGCGGCCTGGCGCTCCAGGGATTGGACTTGGCGCCGGTGGCCACGACTCTGCTGCCGGCCGATCAGACCTTCCTGGGGCGCGTCTCGCGCTTGGTGCGGAAGCAGATCGGGCGAAGGACCGCCTGGGGGCTCGATCTCAGCGCCAGCGGGCTCAAGGCCGTCAAGCTGGCCCTGCCACGCGACGATCGCCCGCCCGTTCTCCTCGCGGTCGATCTCGTCGAACACCGCAAGAGCCTCTGCCAGGCGGCCAACGACGACGAGAGCCGCGCGATCATCGACGAAACGCTCGAAAAGTTCCTCGCGCGCCACGAGGTCAAGGCCGACCGGATCTGCCTGGGGCTGCCGGGTTCGATGCTTCTCGTGCGGCAGGTCCGGATGCCGCTGTTGGAGCGGGCCAAAATGACCGCCGCCGTTCGCTTCGAGGCGCAAGGCCAGTTCCCCATCCCCTTCGACGAGCTGGTCTGGGATTACTGCGTCATGGGCCCGGAGGATGATGCAACGGCCCGCGGCCGCCAGGCTGAGATCGCCGTCATGGCCTCGAAACGGGTGTTCGTGAAAGATCGGGTCAATCGGCTCCAGGCGGTCGGGCTACCCGTCGACGCGGTGCAGGCCGACTGTGTCGCCCTGCACAACTACCTGGTTTACACCTACTTCAGCGATCTTCCCGGCCCAACCGAGGGAGAACCCCGGTCGCCGGGACCAATCGCCGCGCTCGATGTGGGCTGCGAGACTACGAGCTTCGTGGTCGGTTCGCCCGAAGAGTTCTGGTTCCGCCAAGTGGGTCTCGGGGCGGAGAAGCTCACTCGGGCCATCGTCCGGCAACTCAACGCCAGCTTTGCGCAGGCGGAGCAATGGAAGCGCAACCCGGCCGAGGCGCCGCGTCTCGACCGGCTGTTCGAGACCTTGGAGCCCCTGTTCGACGATTTCCGCTACGAGATCCAATCGTCGCTCGCCGCGTACGCGGCTATCCATCCGGACCGGCAGGTGCAACGGATCGTGGTTCTTGGCGGTGGGCTGGCAACCCATGGCCTGCTCCGCGGACTGTTGCGCCCGGGGCCTATAGAGCGGTAGACCGATCTCGGGTCTAGCGCGTCCCAGGCACGCCCGAACAGGACAGCCCCGGTGAACGGTTACGCGATGCCTTGCCACGCGGCGGTCGGTCGGCCGGCCTTTCTTGTTTGTGGCGGACCGTGAGGGCCTGTGAACAGATGCCGGTGGTCCTATAATGATCCAAAGGATCTTGATCATGGCCGAAGTTGAAGGGCCCCCCCCACGTCTGGAACTTCTCGCACCGGCCGGCGACTGGGCGGCCCTCGAGGCGGCCCTGGACGCCGGGGCCGACGCGGTCTACTTCGGCCTGACCACGCTCAACGCCCGGCGCCGGGCCAGGAACTTCCGCCAAGACGAGTTCGTCCGCGCGGTGCAGCGTGCCCACGCCAGTGGGGCCCGGGCGTACGTAACGCTGAACATCGACCTGTCCGAGCGCGAACTGGGCCAGGCAGCGCGGATGCTCGAGCTGGCCTGCCAGGCCGGGGCTGATGCCGTCCTGGTGCGCGACCCGGCGCTCTGGCTGCTGAAGCCCCATTACCCCCAGTTGGAATTCCACCTGAGCACCCAGGCGTGCCTTGCCAACCGGGCCG
>JANLFZ010000107.1:0-11078 GCA_024653385.1 Thermoguttaceae bacterium
GGATCGGACTTGGGCATGACACCCACCCGCTGCGACCCGGCGGACCGCTTCGGCTGGGCGGAATCCAGATTCCCCATGACAAGGAGGCCGTCGGTCATAGCGACGCCGACGTGTTGATGCACGCGGTGACCGATGCACTATTGGGCGCCGCGGCCTTAGGCGACATCGGCGAGAGGTTTCCCGACACCGACCCCGCCAACCGCGGCCGGGACTCGGCCCAGATGCTTCGCGCGGCTTGGCAGTCCGTGGCGCAGGCCGGGTGGCGCATTGCGAACCTCGATTGCGTGGTTTTCGCCCAGCGGCCCAGGATCTTGCCCTACCGCGACGCTATTTGCCGAAGCGTGGCCGGTATCCTTGGTATCCAACCGGAACAGATCGGTCTGAAGGCGAAGACGGGCGAAGGGCTCGGCGAAATCGGCCGCGAGGAGGCGATCGCTGCCCAGTGCGTAGCCCTCTTGGAGTGGCACGGCTAAGCCCCCCTGAGCGAAGGCCCTCGGAGCGGCGCCAATCGCGTCGCCCGGGCCGATCCTTGCGATTTGGCGAGTTCGACGATGGCGCGGTTCGTCATCTTGCGGCACGAAAGTCCCCGGGGGCTGCACTGGGACCTCATGATCCAGACCGGGCCGGCCCTATCGACGTGGGCCTTGACCGAAGAACCGGTGTCTGGCCGGGCAATCGACGCCGAAGCCCTGGCCGATCATCGCCTGGCGTATCTGGATTACGAGGGCCCGATTGCGGGCGGCCGGGGCACGGTGGCGCGCTGGGACCGCGGGGACTGCGATATCGAATGCCAGGACGAAACGCACGTGGTCGTGGAACTTCGCGGCACGAAGCTGTCAGGCCGCGCGACGCTCGCCCGGTGTCCCGAGCCTTGCGCCCGATGGACGTTTCGGTTCGAGTCGCGGCCCCTGGATTGAATCGGTTTCGAGGCGGACGAGTCGGCGTCACAAGCCGTTCCAGTCTGCCGAGGTGTAACGCAGGGCGACGAGTTGGGCTGTCAGGTCGCGGGGCCAGTCGCAGCGAGGCTGGGTGGCGGTCCATGCCGCGACCAGGGCGCGCCGGAGCGATTCTTTCGGCACCGCCAGGTTCGTGACGAACGCCCGGTGCCCACGCCCCTTGCGGTACTCGGGCTGGCGGGGCGGCATGGCGAGGCATTCGTCGATAAGTCGAAGGGGAAAGTCGTAAAGCAGCGTGCCGTGGTAAAGCAGGTGGGTCTGCTTCATCCGGATGCTGTTTCCCGAGAACTTGTCGTCCCCTAGGGCCAAGTCGCTTGTCCCCCGTCGGCACACGCGCGGCGCCAACGGCGCCAGGGCCGCCGCGATCCGGTCGAGGACGACCCGGTGCGCATGCTCGACCATGCGCAAGCTGGGGCGGCGCTGGAGACTGAGCACGAGCGCGTACATGAGGCAGCCCGGCCCGGTGACGACCGCCGCCCCGCCGCTGGTGCGGCGGAGCACGGGCACGGCCAGGCGCCGGCAAGCCTCGACGCAGACCTCGTTGGCGACCTTGGAGGAACGCCCCACCACGACCATCGGGGCGGCCGGCTCCCACAGGCGGAGCGTCTCGATGGGCTCCGGCGCGGCCTCCGCCTCGTCGAGCAGGGCCTCGTCCAGCGCGAGGTTCTCTGCGGGCGTCGGCAGGGTCAGGTCGAGAAGGAACGTCATTTCAAGAGCGCAACGGATCCTGCCTGCTCGAAATGACCGTCTTCATCGTCCCCGCAGGGGGCCGGGCAAGTTCACCCTTTCGCCGTCTTCTTGGCGGCCTTGGGGGTCTTGACCTCCTTGGGCATCGGCACGTCGCCGTGCGAGAAGGGGCCGATGTACGAGTCGAACACCCGGACCTTCTTCCAGTTCTCCTTGTTCTCCTCGATGAACTGCTGGTGCCTCGGATGGACCGAGTATTGATCGTGGGCCGCCTTGTTCTTGAAGACCAGGTGCAAGGCCACGTCGTAGTCCCGGTCGTTGACGTCGCGTTGGAACTCCTCGGCCCGTGGGCCGGCGGCGAACCACACCGTGCCTGGGTGGTCGGCAAGATACTTCTTGCAAGCGGCGACGAGTTTCTCCTTGGCAGCCGGCGAGTTGTCGTTCAGCGTGAAGTACACATCGTGCGAGAGCATCGGCTCTTGCGCGTCAGCCGCCTCGGCGCGTCCCAGGGCGAAACCCACCATCGCGCACGCCGCCAGAATGCCGACCAGGACCGACCACATCGCCAATCTTTCCATCGTCTTGTCCTCGAGAAACTAGGGGGTTTGTGGGTCAACCCGACGATTATCGCCGCAAGCGATGCTGCCGACAAGCCCGGCGCGTCGCGGCGTTCAATACTCCGGCGGCAGCACCGCCGATTCAGCCAGGCTTTCGCCGATCGAGAGCAAGAGAAGCCGCCCATCCGACTCCAGCACCACGTCTTGCTCGTCGATGCGCATGACCTTTGCGGTGAACTGCCCCACGCGGAAGCTCTCACCCGGCCTGACCATCACGGTGCTGCCTGCCGACGGATCATCGCCGGGGGGGCTTTGCTCGGCGCCGAGCTTGACCAGCCGGTCGCCCGATCGGACGCTGAACCAGGCCTCGGGCACGCCGTTGACGTAGTTCACGGCGGTCAGCCACGTATGCTCGATCGGGTCGAAGACGGTTCCCGTACCGAACAGGTCGCGTTCGACAATGACGCGGTAGTCTTCCAGGCGCTGGCCCGCCAGCCGATCGGAAACCTCAGACGTAAGCCGGTCTTCGCGGTCGGCGCCGGGCAGCACGAGGGCCTCGACCTCGGCGGCCATGTCGATGCGACCCTCCTTGACGGGCGAGAGGACCAGCGACCGCATCTGGTGCAAGTGGCCGGCGCGGTAGAACTCGTAGAGCAGCCGGGTCACTTGCTCGAGCGTACCCCGGCCGCGGATCGACCCGGCGATCGACTTGTACGAACCCTTGCGGCCGACGGCCTCGCGGACCTCGACCCCCGGGTTGTCGAGCCCCACGTGCCCGACCAGTTCCAAGAGCCAGGTCTGATAGAGCGACCTGGCCAACTCGGGGTTCGACGGGAGCGACTGGGCTTCCCAGGCGGCCAGTTCCTTGGCGGCCTTGCGTGCCCGGGCCAGCTCGAGGTTGCGCTTCTGGATGTCGCGGTTGAGCCGCTCGGCCCGGGCGTGCCGCTGGTCCAGCGGCTCCCGAACCGCCTTGTTCCAAGCCCACTCGCCGCCGAAGTACAGAAGCATCAGCGAAAAAAGCCCCACCAGGATGTGCTGCCGGTACTTCATCATGGCGGCGATTCCTGAGGGCCTGCGATGGCGCGGGCCAGCGCGGCGTATTCGTCCTTGCTCCGCGGCACGACCGTGGCCGAGACCTCGAAGGTGCGCGTGTAGGCGTCGCCCGACCGGGGCAGGATGCGTTCGCTGCGCACATCGCGGTGCTGGGCATCGCGCAGGCGCCGTTCGATCTCCGCCACGACCAGCGGATCGCGCACCAGACCCGACAGGTGCAACTGGCCTCCGCCGCCCCGGGCGGGCGTCATCGTGATGCGCGAGATGATCACATCGCGGCTCGACGGAAGCCGCATCGACAGGTCGCGAAACTCATCCAGCCAATTGACCTCGCCGGCCTTCCACTGGCGCACGGCCTCGACGAGCTGCTTCTGGTCGGCCGACTTCTTGACCAGCCCGTCCAACTCCCTCAACTGCTGGGCAAGTTCCTCGTTCGCATCGTCCAGTTCCGAGATTTCGCTCCACGTTTGGTAGCCGACCCCCAGCAGCAGCGCGGCCAGCAAGCCGGCCGCGGCCAGGATCGGTCGTCGGCGATCGACCGGTTTGGGGGGGCGCTTGGGGTGGAGGAAGTCCATCGCGTGCCGCCGCCCCGCCGATTCGTCCAACAGCATTCCCAACAGCGAGGCGAACCGGCCGGGATGTTCGGGTGCCAGCCCGCCGGGAACCCCGGCCGCCTTGAACGGATCGAGCACGGTGACCGGCAGGGAGAGGTCTTCGCCCAGCCGGCTGCAAAGCGTCGCGTGCTCGTTCCGCCCGCCGTAGACCACCAGGCGGTCGATACTGCGACCTCCGAGCACGCCTTGCTGGGCCACCAGCAACGTACGGTGGATCTCGCCGGAAAGCCGCCCGGCGATGGCGTCCTCGTCCAGGCCGCCCGGAAAACGCACGGTGCGCAGAAAGAGGGTTTTCCCGTCGCCCACCACGGTGAGGTCCGCCTCTTCGGCCAGGACGTTGACCAGAAGGCATACGTCTTCGGTGTTCGGCGTCGTCTGAAGGAAAAGCGAGGCCGCGGCCAGCGGCCGGAGCACGATCCGCTGCGCGCGGAGACTCGCCGCCGCGCACGCCTCCTGAACCCGTTGGTGCTGCTGAGGCCCGAGCACGGCGGCGATCACCGGGCGGGGCTCGGTGGGGTCGTCCGAACACGCGGTAAAGTCGACCAGGGCGCCGTCGCCGGCCAATTGCGATTCGCGCATCGCCTGGTTGAGAACCAGCTCCGGCAACTCGGAGTCCTTGGCCGGGGGAAGCGTGAAGTTCATCAGGTCGACGCTCGCCCGGTCGATCGCCACCAACGTCACGGCCCGGCCCGCGTGCTGTTCGTCGAGTGCGGCGCGAAGCGAGCCGCCGATGTCGGAATAGGACCCGCCGCCTTCGGCCACGTCGACCAGCGGGGCCGAGCCGACCGAAAGCACCTTGAACGCCTTGCCGCTCGTGGCGGCCAGCACGCAACGCGCCTCGCGACGGTCCCAGTCGACAGCCAGCAGTCGGGTCATGACAAGCTCCCACGGTCGGGCCGTGTCAGCGGATAGCTCCCCTCGCCGCGGGCCCCTCCTCCGGTTGCGGGAGAGCGGAGTTCACCAGCCGCAGGTCTTTCCAATAGGCTTGCCGCGGCGGCGAACGTGTCGCGTCGATCACCACCTCGGCGCACAGGGTGCGCCGGACGCGGGCGTCGCGGGCAACAATCCGGGCCCGGTACACGTCGCCGCCCGACGTCAGGTATGGCAACACAGCCCGCATCCGGGCCAGATCGACCAAACCCTCGGTCAACGGCCACGCGGGATGGCGCGCCGCCGTGTCGCGACGCGAGTCGCGGGCCGAGACGATCTGCTCGACCAAGGCGTCGTCCATCCCCGGCACCGCTCGAAGCACCTCGCGCGGCGCTAAATTCAAGTTTACTCTCCCGTAAAGCACCGCGGCATCCTCGACCGACGTGTGATCGAGCAATTTCGGAAGCGACTCGCGCAAGGAACCTGGATCGGCGGACAACGGGCTTTGGTACACCGTCCCGGTTTTCCCGTCGGGCGAGGGGATTCGCACCCGGGCCCCCACCAAGTCGAGCGGCGACTCGATCGTAAATCGCGGCGGTAACGCGGGATCGAACGGAACCACCTCGGTAGTGGCAGTCTCGATCCCCACATAGGGCCCATGTTGCCGATAGGCCACAATGAAACTCGCCCAAGCCGGGTCGAACCGCTCCTGAAGACGCCGGCACAGCGAAACCAAATCGGGATCGTTTAGCCAAACGCGCGGCAATCCCTCGTAACTTCTGTTTCGCTCGCCGCTTACGACCGTAACGAGCGCCGCCCACGGCATGGTCTCGGCAGACGACGCGGCACGACGGCCCAGCGAAGGCGACTCCCATGACAAGCCAGGTTCGTCCCCTTGCCCAAGCAGCAATTCCCGAGTCACGCCCCGCACCAACAGCAGCTCTTCGACGCATTGCGGCGCGGCGTTGCGGGGCCCGTAAGGAAGTCCCATCGCGCGGTAATACTCGTCTTCGGCACCCCCAGGCCGTGGGGTGCTGTCGGGATCGACCCAATCGAGGATTGCCTCGGCCACCGTGTCGGTCATCCCCGGCAGCGCCAACAGCGCCCGGCGTCCGGCATCGGGCACCCGGCGTTCCCAGTCGGGCAGCACGGCCAAGTTCAGCTTGGCCGACTCGTTTTCCAGGCCGTAGCGAACCCCGTCGGGCGTTTCAGGATCGCGGGTTTGGATGGTGAAACCACCAAAGGGGGCGTTCGAATCGTCGCCCCCCAAGGCCACGTCGCGGAACCGTTGGGGATTGTCGCGAGTCCCGCCCGCCTCTTCGCGGCGCTGGTTCGACGAGTCGAGGAACACCGTGAGGTAATCGACGCCGGAAGCGAGGTATTGCTCGAGTTGCAATTCGTCGCCCTGCACGCGGATCGACTTGTACTCGGTCTGCATCATGGCCACGAAGCTCAACCCCGCCAGGCTCAGCATGGCCACGACCACCACGACGACCAAGAGGACCATGCCGCGGCGTTTCATGACCCGGTCCTCATCCACTGGTCGGGAAGCGGCAGCCGGCGGCGGGGCGGCTCCAGAAGCGGGGCCGGGGCGCGATACTCGGGCAGCGGAATCGGCGCCGCGATGGGGACCATAAGCGGCCGCGGACCGACCTCGGTCTTCTTCGGTCCGTGCGCCAGCGCCGTCGAGGGAAGGTGAACCAGCACGCGGTGCGTCTGAACCTTGACCCGCGGCGACTCGGACGGGGCTGCCACCAATGGGTCGCCCAGGGGATCCTCGAATGCGTCGGCAAGCGGATCTTCCAACGGCTCGTCCAAGGACTGCTCCGGCGGCCTTGCCGTGCGCGGGGGCGACGGACGAGTCGGCGGCTCCGCCGAACGCACGCGCAACACAGCCTCGACCGCCACGGGCAGCGATTTGCGCTGGAGGCTGTTCCACTGGTCGGTCCAGACGCTGCCGTCGAAGTAGCGGAATTCCACGCCGACCACCTCGGGCGCCCAGGTGGCCGACGACTCCTGAGCGCGGATCGAAAGCGGATCCGCCGGTCCAAACTCCTCGGCGAGAAACTCGAATTCGTCCCAAGCGTCTTTGTCTTCGCCGGCACGCTGGTCCTCGCCGGCGGCGTCCCGCTCGTCGGCCGGCGTCTGCCAATCGAACTCGCGTCGCACCAACCCTGAGAAACCCGGCGAGGCACTTGCGTCGCCCAACGCGTCCTCCACGTCGGGCGGTTCGAAGGTATACCGGACGGTCCGCAGTTCCGGCGCTTGCGGCAGGAAGTCGGGCGACAACAGTTCCTCCAGTTCGTCGGCCAGGGAGTCGTTCTGGGCCAACCCGCGCTCTGGCGCCCGGGGCGGGCCAATGGGTCGGGCCGTAATCTGAAGCACGTCGACCTGGAGGGCCTCGCGCGTGCCGAACAGCCCGAACCGACGCACCGAAGTCGCCCCGGTCGCAGCTACCGATACGTTGTCGGGGATCGCGCTGCGCAGGTCGTCGGCCAACTGCTGCATCAGTGCGCGGGCCAATTGCGCGCGCTCGACCTGGGTTTCGGCCTTGGTGAAGAGCCGCTCGAAGATCGAGAACATGGTCCACAGCCCGGCCAGCACCACGGCCGACAGCCCGGCGGCGACAAGCAATTCGAGCAACGTGAATCCACGACGACGCATCGCCGCGCGCCCAAGAACGATCATGGCAGTTCTCCCGGGGCCGCCGCCGCATCGGGTTGGGCCTCGGCGGCGTTGGGATCGCGAACCCAACGGACCAGCGCGAACCGCCGGGCGTGTTTTCCCTCGGGCACGTCCTGGATCACCGTCACGCGCAGCGACACCATGCCGGGGGCCTTCGCCGGCTCCATCTCGACCGACCATCGCCATCCCGGCTCGTCGTCCAGCGGCGAGTCGTCCACGGGCTCCAGCGGGCGCAGGCCGACGACGATCTCGTTGAGCCGGGTCTGACAGATCCGCTGGGCCTCGGCAAGCTCTTCGGCCGCCAAGGCGCTGCGGCGTCCAAGGGTCGCCAAGTGGCCCAGCACGATCAGGCACCCCAACAGAATGCCCGCCGCCAGAAGCGTCTCCAACAACGAAAACCCGGTGCGCCGCGCGGCTCTCATGGCTCGGCCTCCGGGTCGAGAAGGTCGGGGTCGGGTTGTGCGACGGGGACCCAGGCAATCGTGGCGCTGCCGGTCAGGCCGCGGAAGGCCACCTGCAACCGCCGGCCCTCGGGGTGCTGTAGCGGGATTCGGGCGTCCGGAGCCCGGCCATTGGCCTGGAAGACCGCCGTTGGTCTTCCAGGCCAATGGCGCCGCCCAGAGGCCGTCGCCCTCGGGGTCGGCTTCGGCCAGATCGCCCCCCTCGTCGTCGGCCCCCTCGCGAAGCCGCGTCCTATCCGGTCCACCGAAGGTGACGTGGCCCGGAAGGCTCTCCTCGATCCTCGCCAACGGTTTGGGTCCTGGATTGGGGTCGCCGGACCGCCCCGTCTCGTCGAGCGGCTCGGCTGGGGCGACTTCGTACCGGCTTGTGCCGGGCTGGAAGCGGAACTGCCAAGCCCGGCCCGACTCGATCGCCCGGAGGCGCGCCTCGACCAGCGCGGTCCGCACCTGCTTGCCCGCCTCGAGCAACTCGCTCTTGCTCAGCATGCGGCGCACAGTGGGCCAAGCGGTCGCCGCCAGCACGGCAAGGACGCCGAGCACGGCAATCAACTCGGCGAGGGTCAACCCGCGGCGGAGTTGGTTGCGCGCCGGCGGCGCGCGTCGGTTCGCACGCCAAGTGTCGGTCGATTTCATCGGCTGCATGTCGCCTGCCAAGAGCCCCGCCGCCGACCTGCCGGAAGCCGATCATCCACGGGGTGCAACGTTGGGTAAGGTCTTTACGGCGGGGCGCTGGGCTCCGGTCGTGAGTCCAACACGATCAGAAGCCCTCGGTGTCTTTCGCGCGGGGACTGCGGATCGGTTTGGTTTCGGGCGGAGGCGTGACGGGTCTGGTGGAAGTCTTCGTGCCCGTGGCCGAACCCTTGGTCGTGGTCCGCGGGGTCGTTGTCTCGCCACCCTTCTTGGTGTCCGTCAGCGGCTCGACTCCTTCCTCCGTCGAAGCCCGATCCCAACTGCAAATGTCGTCGGCAGTGTTATCCTCCTTGTCGGGACCGAACGACCAGATCTCGGGGGCGTCGGCATTCGTGTGCGTGCCGGGATACTCGTACTGATAGTCGTTTCCCCAAGGGTCCTTCGGGATGGCTCCGTCGAGATACGGCCATTCGCCATCGACATTTTCGTCGAGGTCGGCCGGGCGCTCGATCAGGGCCTGGAGCCCTTGTTCGGTCGTGGGAAACGACTTCACGTCGATCGCGTACCGTTGGAGGGCATTCTTGAACAACCCGATTTGAGTGCGGGCTGCCTTGATGTCGGCTTTCTTCTGCGACCCGATGATCCGCGGGGCCACGAGCGACACCAGGACGACGAGAATGCCCAGCACGACCAACATTTCCACCAGCGTGAAGCCGCGGCTGGCGCGTCCAGTGCGGGTCCGTCTCATAGGGGGGTCCTCCTCGTAGGGCACAAAAGGTGTATGGATTGGGGCGACGCGTTCCGCGGCCTGCGGTACCGCGCGCCGGTTGTTTCGCCACGTGAGCCGGGGCCTCCCCCTCGCCTAGCCCACGGTGGCACTCATCTCGAAGACCGGCAAGAGCAAGGCCACCAGCACGAACAAAATGACCGTGCCCATGGTCAACAGGAGCATCGGCTCGACCAGCCGGACCATGATATCCAGTTGCCGGGCGATCTTGCGGTCCAGGCCGTCGGCGATGTTCACCAGCACGGCATCGAGATTGTTCGATTCCTCGGCGACCGTGATCATGGCCATGATCGGCCTGGGGATCAGGCCGCACTGCGCCAGCGGCTTGGCCAGCGTCTCGCCGGACGAAATGTTCTCGGCCGACGCCCGAATCGCTCGGGCCAGGAGCTTGTTTCCCGCCGATTCGCTGCTGATTTCCATCGCCCGCAAAAGCGGCACGCCGTTCCGCAGGAGCGTGCCCAGCACGCGGCAGAACCGCGACACCGCCGAGTTCAGGAAGATGTTTCCCGCCACGGGGATCTTCAATTTCCACGCATCGGCGATGCGCCGGCCGCGCTCGGTCTTGATCGCGCCCTTGAGCCAGACCCCCACGCCGGCGAGGGCCCCGGCCACGTAGAGCCCGTAGCGTGCCAAAAAGCCGCTGAGGCTCAAGAGGGCCACGGTGGCCCAGGGCAGTCCGCCCCCCTGTTGCTCCAGCCGGGCAAACAGGGCAGCGAACTTGGGCACGAAGAACACAATCAAGACCACGGTGACCAGGGCGCCGGCCACGGCCAGGATGGCGGGGTAGGTCATCGCTCCCACGACGCGCCACTTCAACTCCTCCTGGAGTTCCAGGAAGTCGGCCGTCCGTTTCAAGGCGTCCTCCAAGAACGCCCCCTCGGCCCCCGCACGCACCATGCTCACGGTCAACTCGCCGAACACGCGCGGGTGGCGGGCGAAGGCTTCGTCCAGCGGCGTGCCCTCGGCCACCTGGTCGCGCACGTCGGCCAGCACCTCGCCGAGTTCCCTGGGGGTGGCCTGGGCCGCGAGAATGTCGAGCGATTTCAACAGCGGCACGCCGTTCTGGAGCAAATCGGCAAGCTGCTGAAGGTTCGTCGCAACGGCCTGGGACTTGATCTTCCGCCGAGGCTGCCATGCCCTAGCCCGCGCGCGCACCGGCTCGACGCGGAGCGGAAACAAGTCGCGCTCCGCCAGAGCGGCCAACGACTCGCGCTTCCCGCTGGCCGTGATCGTGCCGACCACGTCCTGGCCGCTGGGGTTGCGGGCGGTGTAGATGAACTCGGGCATTGCGTTCTCGAAACCTTCGTCAATCGGCCTTGGTCACGCGAAGGACCTCGTCGATCGAGGTGATGCCGCGGCGGACCTTCAGCCAACCGTCTTCGCGGAGGGTCTTCATGCCGGCCTGGCGGGCCGCCTCCTTGACGATGTGCGAGGGCGTGCGTTCGGACGTCAGCCGGCGTATTTCTTCGTTGGCTTCCAACAGTTCGTACAGGCCGACCCGGCCCGAATATCCCGTGCCTCGGCAATGCCGGCACCCGACGGCACGGTAGATGCGCTCGCCGCGCTGGAGGCACTCGTCCAACGGGAAGTCCGGCGGCAGCTCGGACCGGCGCGGAACATACGGCTGCCGGCACTCGCGGCAGAGCACGCGCACCAGGCGTTGGGCCATGACGCCCTCGACCGTGCTCGAGACCAGAAACGGCTCGACGCCGATGTCGATCAGGCGCATGAACGCCCCCGCGGCATCTCGTGTTCAGCACGCTGCACACGAACGATGC
>JANLFZ010000107.1:11088-13544 GCA_024653385.1 Thermoguttaceae bacterium
TGAACACGAGATGCCCCGTCAGCGAGGCCTGCACCGCGTTCTCGGCCGTTTCGAGGTCGCGGATCTCGCCCACCAGCACCACGTCGGGGTCGTGCCGAAGGATCGCCCGGAGGCTCGCGGCAAAGGTCAACCCGACCTTCGTGTGGACTTGGATCTGGTTGATCCCCTCGAGCTGGTACTCGATCGGATCCTCGGTCGTGATGATCTTGGTCTCTTCGTCGCGGATCTCGTTCAGCGCGCTATACAGGGTGGTCGTCTTGCCCGAACCCGTCGGCCCGGTGACCAGAATGATGCCGTGAGGGAGCTTGATCAGGCGGGAGAAGCGAGCATAGACGGCCTCGTCCATGCCGATGCCGCGCAACGAGAACTGCATGCGGTCCTTGTCGAGCACCCGCATCACCACGCCCTCGCCGTGGAGCATGGGAATGATCGACACGCGGATGTCCACCTCGCGCCCATGCACCTTGAGCTTGATCCGGCCGTCTTGCGGCACGCGCTTCTCGGCGATGTTCAACTTCGCCATGATCTTCAAGCGGCTGAGGATCGCGGCCTGGAAGCGATTGATCTCGGGAGGCACGGGCTGTTTCTGGAGGACGCCGTCGATGCGGTAGCGGATCTTCATGCCGCGGGCCTGGGCCTCCAGGTGGATGTCGCTCGCCCGGGCCTCGACCGCCTCGACCAGGATCTCGTTGACCAGCCGCACCACCGAGGCTTGCTGGGCTTGTTCGGCCGCCTCCGAGTTGTCGAACTCGATCTCCTCGAGCATCTCGACCTCGGAGTCCTCCTGCTGCGCCAAGAGGCCGTCGACCGTCTGGGACCCGACCCCGAGATGGGTCTTGATCAGCCGGGCCAGCTCGTTGGGCAGGGCAAGCACCGGGGTAACGCTCATCCCCACCGCGGCACTGACCGCGTCGAGGGCATGGAGATCCAGGGGATTGCTGATCGCCACGACCAGCGTGCCCTCCTCACGGCGGAGCGGAAACACGCCATAGCGGTGAATCAGCTTCGCGGGGAAATCGTGCAAGACGGCCGGATCGACCTTGGCGGAGCCCAAATCGACCGTTTCGAGCCCCATCGCCTCCCCCACGGCGCGCAGCGCATCCTCCTCGGTCTCGGTGGCGAAACCGAGTTCGGCCGCGAGCTGGCTAAGACTGACCTCCCCAGTCGAGATGCCCCGGCCGGAGGAAAGGCGCGCATCCTGAAGCGCCTTCACGGTGAAGGTGTGGGCTATGGACATCGGGTATTGAACCTGAGGCTGTGGAATGTAACCGTCAGAGCCCGCCTGCCGCCCAGCGGCGGCCGGCCAAGCTTCCTTGCTTCTCTGGCGTTCTCGATCCGTTCTTGCCAATCGGCGAGAAACACGGGCGGTCAGGCCGAAACGTCCAAGCCTTAGGACGATCCGGCGAGGACAATTCCCTCTGTTCCGGCGATTTTCCGCGAAGGCCCTCGGGGGCCTGCGAGATTCTCAGGTAAGGCAGGGTAAATCAGGTGGGACGGCCACTTAATGGAGGATTGACAAAGGGCCGTGCATTCATGTCCAATGGACGCGTTTCTCCTGGCCGATTATAGCGGGATGACCCGACGGGTCAATACTCTTGAAGCACTTCAACGAGGCATAACTTTCTCTAGTCTTCCTATTACCCCTAGAATTGCATTAAAATAGGTAAAAAAGGATAACTAGCGAATCGCAAAGTGTTAATCACCCTTTCCGCCGCCTGACGGAGGCCCGTCTTATGCACCGTTCGCCGCTCTGGTTGTGGGCTTGGCTTCTGCTGAGCACGGTCGTCGCGCCAAGTCCGGCGGCAGAGCCCCAATCGCCTTCGTCGGACGCCATTCCCGCCAAGCTGCTCCGTTACGCCCAGCGGCTCATTCATGCCTACGATGCCGATGGCGACGGCTGCTTGGGGCCGGGTGAATGGGCTTCGATGCGGGGCGACCCCCGCCAGGCCGATGCGGACAAGAACGGGGTTATCACCCTAGACGAGCTGGCTCGCCACGTGGCCGACTACGCCCAGCGGCACAAGCTGCGTCTGGTCCGTCCGACCGTCGGGGCGCCGGCCGAAATCGTCTCGCTGTTTACGCCGTCGGATGAGGCGAAGCCGGCCGAGCCCTCCAAGAGTGCCCCTCAAAGCACCGGCCTGCCTGCGGGCGCTGCCGGTCCGCCCGGAGAGTCCCCCGCTCCGACTGCGGACGACCCCGCAAAGAAGCCCGCGACCGGGGCGGAACCGGTTCTGCCCAAACCGCCTCCCGAGACGAAATTCCACGTACCCGCCAAGCGTCTTCCCCCGGGATTGCCCGACTGGTTCCGCCAGCGCGATGCCGATGGCGATGGCCAACTCTCGCTTTCGGAGTACGCCCCCAAGGCCACGCCCTCGCAAATCGCGGAGTTCTCGCGCCTGGACGTCAACGGCGACGGACTGCTCACGGCGAAGGAATACGTGCGCGCCACCGGAACG
>JANLFZ010000107.1:13554-14821 GCA_024653385.1 Thermoguttaceae bacterium
CGGCCAAGTCTGCCGCCAAGCCTGCCGCCAAGAAGCCCTAGTCGCACGAGGCGGCCAGACGACACGCTCCATGCACGAACCGCACGAATCCCCACGGGTGGTCCTCAAGGCGAGCAAGGTCCGGGCTCTCTCGACGCGGCACCCTTGGGTGCTCGACGCCTCGATCGATCGGGTGGTGGGCGGGCCGGCCGACGGCGACGAAGTCGAACTCGTCACCGACAAGGACAAATTCGTGGCGCGCGGAGTCTACAACGGGCGCAGCCGAATTCGCGTGCGGCTTTATTCCTGGAATCGCCGTGAACCGATCGACGAGGCTTTCTGGCGGCGCCGCCTGGAGTCGGCCCTCGCCTTGCGGCGGTTGATCGGCTACGACGATCCCCAAGGAGCCTGCCGGCTGGTGTTCAGCGAGGGCGACGGGCTGAGCGGCCTGATCGTCGATCGGTACGCCGACTGGCTTGCGGTCCAGGTGACGGCCCTGGCGGTTCAGAAGCGGCTTGCCGTGATCGTGCCCATCCTCGCCGAGTTGGCTCGGCCGCGCGGCATTCTGGTGCGCACCGAACGCACGATGGCCCGCTCCGAAGGCATGGAAGTCCGCGACGGACCCTACTGGGGCGAAGAACCCCCCGGCAGGGTGGTTGTGGTCGACGGCGGCCTGCAATACGAGATCGACCTGGCCGAGGGGCAAAAGACCGGCCTGTACCTCGATCAGCGGGAGAACCGCCGCGCTGCCGCCCGGTACTTCCGCGACCAGCGCGTGCTGGATGTGTTCTGTTACCACGGCGGCTTCAGCCTGACGGCCGCGATGGGCGGCGCGCGCGAGTGCTTGGGCATCGACGCCAGCCAAAAGGCCGTCGACGAAGCTAAGGCCGCCGCCGCGCGGAACGGTCTGGCCAACGTGCGCTTCGAGACGGGCGACGCCTTCGAACGCCTCCAGACCCTCGCCTCGGAAGGCCAACGGTTCGGCGGCGTGGTGCTCGACCCCCCCAAGTTCGCACGCACACGAAAGAACCTCGAGGAAGCTCTGCGAGCCTACCACTGGCTCAATCGGTTGGGAATGGCCCTGGTCGAGCCCGGCGGGATCCTCGTGACGTGCAGTTGCTCCGGGTTGGTCACGCGAGAGGACTTCTTCCACGTGCTGTTGGGCGCGGCGCAACAGGCCCGGCGGCGTGTCCAGGTACTCGAACAGCGGGGCGCGGCACCGGACCACCCGGTTGCCGTGAATTGCCCGGAAACCGAATACCTCAAGTGCTTCATCTGCCGGGTCGAG
>JANLFZ010000108.1 GCA_024653385.1 Thermoguttaceae bacterium
TTGTTGTACTCGTCGGTCTTCTGCTTGTTTTCTTTTTCGATCCGCTCGCGCTCGGCCTTGGGATCGGGCTTGGATTCGTCCTTCTTCGATTCGTCCTTCTTGGGTTCTTCCTTCTTCGCTTCGGACTTGGCGTCGGCCGGTTTCGCGTCGGCCTTGGCATCGGGCTTGGCGTCGCCGGGCTTGGCCTCGGTCTTCGTCTCGGGCTTGGGCTCCGGCGGCAACGGCTCGAGCTTGGGCTTCTCGATCACGTCGGGGTTGAAGTGGGCCACGACGAAGAGGTAGCGATTCACGCTCGCCGGGCCCGGTTTGTCTTCCTTCTTTTCGCCCTCTTTCTTCTCTCCCTCTTTCTTTTCACCCTCCTTCTTTTCGCCCTCCTTGGCCGGGACGTCCTTGGCCGCGGGCTTGCTCGAAGTGTCGGTGCTGGCGATGCGGCCGAAGCGGAGCAGGTACTCCACGCCGTCCTTCATCGTGACGCGAATCTCGCCTTCCGAGGAGTACAGCTCGAGCGTTTCGTCGCGTGGAATGAGGTAGAAGCCGCGTTCGACCAGCGTCTGGAACAGCGAGCCGAACTTCGCCTGGGTCAGTTCCTCGACCTTGATCTTGCCCTGCGCGCGCAGGTCGCCGCTAAGCAGCGGCGGCTTCTTGGCCACGTCGACGATCTTCAAGTCGTCCAGGGCGTATTTCAGGTCGTCGAGCTTCTTGGTATTGAGTTCCTCGTCGTCGGCCATCTTCTGGGGCACGGGCTTGCGGTCCTGGAAGAGCGTTGCCTCGACGAGCTTCCACCGCTGATCGCCCGTGTCGGTGTACTCCAGCGCCATGCGGCCGCGTTGTTCCATCTTGGGGACGAGCAGACCGCGAACCGGGTCGGTCAGCAGATCGAACGAATAGTCCTGGATGGCGACGTTCTTGATCTCCCAGGCATTGAGTTGCAAGAGGTCCTTTTCGATCCAATCGGCGAAGTTGGTCGAGAGCTTGTCGGGGTTGAGCTTGACGACGTAGGTGGGGTCTTCGCCGATTTTGCGCACGTAGCGGTAGTCTTTCCGTTCGCCCGAGTCCTTGGCGTCGCCGGTCGCTTCCTTGCCGATGACCAGCCCGATCAGGGGCTGGCCCTCCTTGTCCTTGAGCACCACGCGCGTGCCCACGCCCTTGGTGCCGGCCTCGATGGGTTCGCCGGGATCGACCACGCCGTAGAGCGAATGGTCTTTGCGGTCTTGGCTGGCGACATCGAGGACGACCAGGCCCATGATGCTCGTGGCGGCTTCGACCATGTGGCCTTTGGCGTCGGCGGGGTAGTCGGAATGCGAGGGGATGCACCACCGGCCCTTGACCAAGGCCACGCGGAACGGCTTCGCTTCGCCCTTGGTTTCGTCGTACTGGATGATCTCGAGGTCGGCGGCTTTTAGGGGATCGGAGAAATCGGGGAACAGGGGCTGATTGCGGAACTCGGCAAGTTCGTCGGACGGAGCGCCGGAGCGGTGGACCGCCCAGCCGACCAGCACGACGATCAGAGCCGCCGCTACGAAAATCGCGCTTTTGGTGTTGTCGTTCATGGGGTATCTCCTTGTTGCGTCCGTCAGGACCTCAGCCGCGACCGCGAAACGCCCTCGCGTTCTTGCATCCTCCGGAGGAAGAGCACGCCGATGGCCACGAGCAAGGGCGGAATCGGGGGCAAGAGCACGGCGGCCATCTTGTAGCGGTCCTGCACCTGCCGCAGTTCGAGCTGCTGGCGGGTTTGGATCTGCTCGATGTCCTGGCGAACCTTCTGCTGCTGCTCTTCCAGGCGGCGGTTGAGCCGCTTCTCGGCCTCCTCGCGGTAGATGCCGATCTGGTCGTCGATCGCGGCAGCGCTGAGGTTCTGGCTCTGCATCTGCTCGCGGAGCTGCTTGATGTCGCGCCGGAGTTTCGCTCGCTCGTCCTCGGCCGCCTTCTTGACGTCGTCGAGCAGATTGTCGATCGTCCTGACCGTCTCGCGGCGCGACTTCTCGGTGACCTCCTCGATCCGCGTGAGCGTGCGGTGGATGTGCCGCCGCTTGCGGATCTCGAGGAACCGGTCATCGCCGGCCAGTTCGTCGAGCACGTTGAGCACGAACGCCACGTTGTCGAAGTCCAGGCGCAGGCCCTCGGCCAGTTCCGGCTGGTCGCGGAACCGGAACACCGTGGTGCTGAAGACGTCGACATCGGGCACAAGGATCACGTTGACCTTCGAGGCGGGGGACTTGGCGTCGGGGTTCTGGCCGGCCGGGTTCTTCGCCCGAATCCGCGCGGCCAGCACGTACTCGCGCCCGGTGAACCGGCCGCGCGGCCCGGTGTCGTCGGAGCGCGAGCCGCGCAGCTTGCTGACCTCGCTGTACAAGGCCACGCCGGTGTTGTCGCCCGTCTGCACCAGCGGAATGAACTCGTGATTGGCGCCGGTCGGCTGGATATAGCCCGGGAACGGGAACCACAGGCGCTGGAGGTTCGAGGTGATGGGGTCGTCGTCGTTGAAGCCTCGGCGCGCGGCTCCCCGGTCGAGGAACACGAACTCGGGCACGCGCTTGTTGAGATCGGCGAGCTTCGGCACGCCGTTGTACTTCTGCCAGACGATGTCGCACTCGGTGCGTTCCGGCCCGAGGTCCTCGTCGTCCCTCAAGTTGATCGTGAAGGGGTCGCGCGCGGGGCTGCGCACCTTGCGCATCCCGCTGAAGTTCACCTCGAGAACCTTCCACAATTCCTCGATGTCGCCCTTTTGCATGCCCTGCATCATCATGGGGTTCATCATGCCGCCCATGGGAGGCCGCTTCGGATCGAGCGTGCCGCCGACCGGCGTGAAGGCGGGGAAGGGGTCCTCGAAGATCGCGGTGGGCTGCCCGGCCTGCACCGCGGCGATGAAGTTCTTCATGGGCTCCGGCCCCAGCGTCGAGGGCTGGACCGCCAAGAGCACGTCGTAGCGCTCGGTGATGGGCTGGCTCGGATCGACCTGGACCACCTCGTAGCCCTTCTGGAGTTCGTCGATCAGCGGCCAGTTGTTGCTCTTGCTGAAGGTTTGCATGTCGAACTCGCCGAACAGTTGGGCATCGGTCCGCAACACGCCCACCCGCTTGCGCTTCTGCTGGGTGACCGTGGCGACCGACCGGGCCAACTCGTACTCGACCGGCGTGCCGAGGTCGACAAACGGCACCACCACCTTCTGCAAGCCGCACCGGAACGCCACGCCCATGAAGATGCGGCGGTCCTCGATCGCGCCGCGGCTCTCGCCGCGCACGTCGCGCGGCGTGATGTTGTACTGCTCGCGGGCGCGCGTCGCCTGCTCGGTGAAGGGTTCGGTGTCGTAGATGCGCACCTCGATCTTGTTGCCCGAGACCGCCCGAATCTCCTCGAGCATCGAAATGAGGTTCAACCGGGTCTGGACGTAGGCCTCGGGCACCGAGGGGCTGATGAACGCCTCGACGTGGATCGTGCGTTCGGGTTCCAGGCCCTTCAAGAGCGCAATGGTGTCGTGCGACAGCGTGCTGAGCTTCTCGCTGGTGACGTCGATGCGCAGGTCATAGCGAGAGAAGAACCCATTGGCGCCCAGCGCCACCAGGGCCAGCGCGACGACGCGGGCGATGTAGTGTCCCGGCATGACGGCCACCTTCGGCGGCCAGCGCAGCCATCCCCACAAGAGCCCGGCGTGCACCGCCGCATAGAGCGCGAACCCCGCGAAGAGCACCGGTCTCCACCACGGCAGTTCGGTGACGTCGGTTTGCCGCATGTACCACTCGACCAGGGCCGCCGCCAACGCGAAGGCCGTCAGGCACGCGCCGTGAAGCCACGGCAAGACGGCAAAGGCGTGCGCGGTCGACGGCGAGCGCTCGCCCGACGACCACCCCCAGAGCAATCCCAGGTGGACGACCGGGTAGAGGACCGCCAGGATGACGAGCACCGCGGCGTCGTCGAAGTACCGGCGGAAGAACAACCAGAACGTCACGAAGCTCAAGAGCCACAACAGGTGCACGGCGGGGTAGAACACGTGGTTGGCGACCATCCCCTGACCGGTGCGCAGATGGCGCCGTCCGATGAGGACCACGCTCAGGTAGAGCATCACCGCCACGACGGCCCCGAAGTAGACGAGCCCGGAAAACGCGAGGATTCCCCGGCCGAACGGCCGGAACTGCTCGCCGAGGCTCCACTGGCTGACGGTGCGGGCCATGTCGCCGGTAAACAGCAACTCGGCCTTGGCGGCGAACACCAAGGGCGCGTTGAACATGGCGCCGAGGATGAACGCCACGGTCAGGTTGCTCGTGAGGAACGAGGCCACCATGCCCACGGCCAGCATCGTCAGTCCCACGAGCCAATAGCCCACGTACGTGCCCAGGAACAAGCCGACGTCGGGGTCGCCCAGCCATCCGAGCACGGCCGCGTTGCACCCCAGCGAGAAGAGCAGGGAGATGGTGTAGATGACCACCGCGGCCAGGTACTTGCCCAGCACGATGTCGAAGTCGCCGGCCGGAATCGTCAAGAGGAGTTCGTCGGTTCCCTGGCGGCGCTCGTCGGCCCAGATGCTCATCGTGATCGCCGGCACGAAGACCAGCATGATCAGCGGGAAGACCTTGTTGAGCTGGTCGAGGTTCGCGAGGTTCGTGTTGAAGAAGTCCTCCGACCAGAAGGCCGCAAACGCGCTGAGGAGCACGAACACGCAGATGAACACGTACCCCAGAGGGCTCGTGAAGTACGCCCCAAGGTTGCGCTTGAAGACCGCGTACAACACCTTCACGTTCATGGTTTCCACCACGGTTGGGTTCAAGGAGGATGGGATCAGGCCGTGCCGGCGCCGGTCAGTTCGAGACGCTTGCCGTCCCGCGTCAAGTCCTTTACCGGGCCGTCGAACACCAGCCGCCCCTCGTCGATGAAGAGCACCCGGGCGGCCATCGCCTCGACTTCCTGGAGGATATGGGTCGACAGGAGGATGGTCTTGCGCTGGCCGAGCTTGCGGATGGTATCGCGGACATCGTGAATCTGGTTCGGATCGAGGCCCGCCGTGGGCTCGTCGAGGATCAACACGTCGGGCTCATGGATCAGCACCTGGGCCATGCCCACGCGCTGGCGATACCCGCGCGACAGCTTGCCGATCGGCTTGCCGATCACGCTGCCCAGCGAGCACAGCTCGATGACCGCCTCGATCCGCTCTTTCTTGTACTGGCCGCGGAGGCCGCGGGCCTCGGCAAAAAAGTTGAGCAAGGCGCGGGGGGTCATGTCGGGGTACAAGGGGCCGTTCTCGGGCAGATAGCCGAGCCGAGCCGAGCCGGCCAGACGGTCGGTGGCCATGTCGTGCCCGGCAATGCGGGCCGTTCCCCGAGAGGGGGAAAGGTAGCCCGTCAACAACTTCATCGTTGTGCTCTTGCCCGCCCCGTTCGGCCCGAGAAACGCCACCACTTCGCCCTTGTGGACGCGGAACGTCACGTCCTCGATCGCAGCAAAATCGCCATAATACTTGGTCAGCCCCTCGGCTTCGATCATGGCAGGACCTTGCTGTTCACTCATGGGAACTACTCCAGCAGGGGGTGCTATGGCAGGATGGCGGGACCGATCGCTCGGCCCCAGCGCAAGGCTGCCCTCGCCTCACGCGGGGAAAGCCCTCATTATAGTCTGCGCAGGTCCTCAAACCAGGGCCCCCACAGACGGTTCTCCACCCGGAAGACGGCAAGACGAGTGGAGACATACTATCTCATATAGACTATTACGCAGAAAGCGCCAGACGGTTCAGCCGGGAGGCGGCCCCAATCAACGGCCGAGTTCATTTGCCGCAATAGTCGATCGCCCGCGCCAACTCGCTCTTCAAGTCTTGTCGGCGCACGATCCGGTCGATGTAGCCGTGTTCCAAGAGGAATTCGCTCGTTTGAAAGCCCTTGGGCAGTTCGATGCGGATGGTAGCCTCGATGGTGCGCGGGCCGGCAAATCCGATCAGGGCCTTGGGCTCGGCGAACACCAGGTCGCCTAGCGACGCGAAGCTGGCCGCAACCCCACCCATTGTGGGGTTGGTGAGCACCGAGATGAACAACCCGCCCGCCGCGTCGAACCGGGCCAGCGCGGCCGAGACCTTGGCCATTTGCATCAGCGACAGGAGCCCCTCTTGCATCCGGGCGCCTCCGCCCGAACCCGAGACGATGATCAGCGGCAATTGTTCGGCGGTCGCCCGCTCGACCAGCCGGGTCAGTTTCTCGCCCACGACCGACCCCATGCTGCCCATCATGAACGCCGAGTCGGTCACGCCGAAGGCGACGCTGCGGCCGCGGATCATGCCCCGGCCCACCAAGGCGGCATCGCGCAGCGAGGTTCGCTCTTGCTCGCGGGCCAAACGCTCGCGATACGGCATGCGATCGACAAACCCCAAGGGATCGGTCGGCTCGAGGTCCGCGTCCCACTCTTCAAAGGTACCCTCGTCGAGCACCTGGCGGACCCGATCCGGCGCCGACACGTACCAGTGATAGTCGCACTCGGGACAAACGCCCAGACGCTTTTCCGCTTCCTTGCGGAAGATCGTTTGCTGACACCCGGGGCACCGCTTCCAAAGCCCCTCGGGAACACCCCGTTTGGGGTGTTTGACCATGTTGCGCCAATGGTTTGCGTCTTGCCGATCGGTGGACATGGCGTTATTGGGTTACCGCTTCGGGCTTGGTTTCGAGCACCTGCCAGCAGCCATGCCGCTGAGCAATGGCCTTCCAAAGGTCGCCTAGCTCGCCATGATCGACGAACCGTCGCACGAGCGTGGCCAATGGCTCCGAAACCACGATGGCGATGGTCCCCTCTTTGTGCCGCTTGAGAATGCGCGTCATGGCGGCATGGACCCGCTGGTCTGCCTCGCCCAGCATCTCCCCTTCAGGGGGGCAGACGTGTTCTGGCTGTTCCTGCCACTGCCGATACACCTTCGGCTGTTTGAGCCGGGCTTCGTCAATCAACATGCCCTGCCATAGCCCAAGGTTCACGTTCTCCATCTGCTCCAGGACGCGGAATTTAACATCCAACGCCTCGGCAATCATCTTGGCCGTCTGCAAGGCGGGCTCGCATTCGGGGGCATACACCGTGTCGATCGCCAGATGGGCAGCGCGGAGTTCCTCGACCATCCGGGCCACCTCGTCGGTTCCCATCGCGTTAAGCGGCACATCGAGGTTGCCCTGGATGCGACGCTGGGCGTCGTAGTCCGTCGATCCGGGCCGGATCAAGACAATCTGAACCATGGGAGAGATAACTCGATCAACCGACGTGTTCCACCCGCTCGCTGCGGGATGATCTTGCCATCGAGGTCAGTTCGGCCATGCGCTTTCGATAGTCGGGCTGACCCAACAGGGCGGTGCCCACCACGAACACATCGGCCCCGGCTTCGGCGCAAGCCCTGATGGTGTCGCCGTTCACGCCCCCGTCAACCGACAGCAGCGTCCCTGGCCTCGCGTGGGCTCGGAGCCACCGAAGTTTCTCCAGAGCCACGTCCTGAAATGCCTGTCCCCCAAAACCCGGCATGACGCTCATCGTCAACACCAAGTCGCAGTGGTCGAGGCATTTTTCCAAGACCCGTACGTCCGTGGGCGGACTCAACGAGACGCCCGCACCCGCACCTAAACGGCGTATTTCATCCAACACCATCGCGGGGTCGTCGACCGCCTCCACATGAATCGTCAGCAGATCGGCCCCCGCGCGGCGAAACGCCGCCAAGTGCCGGGCGGGCTGCTCGATCATCAGATGCACGTCCAACGGCAGGTCGCTGATCCGGCGCACCGCCTCGATCACCGGAATCCCGAAACTCAGGTTCGGAACAAAATGGCCATCCATCACGTCGAGGTGGAGCAACCGGGCACCCGCTTGCTCCAAGCGGCGGATCTCTTCCTCGAGATTCCCAAAATCGGCGGCCAGTAGGGACGGCCCGACCAGCGGGACGGCCGAACGTAGTGCAGACAGTACCGAAGCCTTGGCCATGGATGATCCGACGCCTACAACCTCCCAGGAGCAATCTGCTTGCGCGCGGTTCGAGGTTGGTGACCAATTGTAGCAGGCAGCCGAGGCATCGTCTGCGCTGGTTACTCGGCGGAATACATCCTGTCGGCTGGTGTAATCTAGAACCAGTGGGGGGGCTGCCGTGCCAAGCCTTTTCGTCAGGCCGTGCGCCCGCTCGTTCGCATTTGCCCAACAAACACGCGGGGCCCCCGTACAAGGGGCCCCGCGCCATACGGGTAACCTTCGGCGCCAAAACGCCTTGTCCGCGGTGTCACGCACCGCAAACGACTACCGATCCGATCCAGCGGCCGTGCCGACCGTGAACTGGCCGACGAGGTCGCGTAGGGCGGCGGCCTGGGCACCCAGCTCTTCGCTGCTGGAGGCCATCTCCTCGCTGCCGGCCGCCGATTGCTCCGTCACCCCGGCCACCCCCTGAATCGCCTTCGAGACCTCCTCGGCATTGGTGGCCTGCTGCACCGTCGCCGCGGCAATCTCCGCAATCTTCGTCGCCGTCGCCTCCGCCGCCTTGATGATCTGCTTCAGCGACTCGCCCGTCTGCGTGCTCAACGCCGCCCCCTCCTCCACCCGCGCCGTCGACTCCTTGATCAGCGTCGAAATCTCCCGCGCCGCCTGGTTCGACCGCTCGGCCAGCTTCCGCACCTCGTCGGCCACCACGGCAAACCCCATGCCGTGCTCCCCCGCCCGAGCCGCCTCGATCGCCGCATTCAGCGCCAACAGGTTCGTCTGGCTGGCTATCTCCGAGATCACCTGGATGATCTCGGCAATCTGCGTCGAACTGGTGCGGATCTGCTCCATCGACTCGATCGACTTCTGGACGGCCCGGCCGCCCTCCTCGGCCAGCCGGTTGGCCTCGTTGGCCACCCGATTGGCCTCGTTGGCGTTGTCCTTGACCATCTGGACCGAGCGGGCCAGTTCCTCGATCGAGGCGGTCATCTCCTCGACGCTGGAGCTTTGGGTCTGAGCCCCCGAGGCCAAGGTCTGGGAACTCTCGGCAATGACCCGGGCCCCTTCGGCGAACTGGTTGGCGCTTTCGTTGATCTGGGCGATGGCCTCGCGGATGCTGGTGACCACCAGGTTCACGTTGTCGCGCAACTGGCCGTAGGCGCCGGGGTACTCGGCCTCGACGCCCCGCGAGAAGTCCTTCCTGGCCAGACGCTGGAGCACCGCCCCAATATCGCGAATCGGGGTGACAAAGCCCTCGAGGGTCTGGTTCAACCCGCGAATGATCTCGCGGTATTCGCCCTGATACCGTGCTTCGTCGGCGCGAGTATCAAGCACGCCTTGCGCTGCATCGCGAGCGAGGCGCTTCGCGTCGGCCGTCAGGTCGCGAATTGCGCCGGCCGCCTTGGCCACGGCCTGGCCGATGGTCTCGAAGGCCTTGCGCACCTGCGCGGTGTCGGCATCTCCCTCGGCGACTTCGACCGAGAAGGACAGGTCGCCGGCGGACAGTTTCTCCAAGTTGGCCGAGAGCTTCCGGGCCTCGGCGGCCTGGAAATCGGCCACCTTGGCCGCCACCTTCGCCGCCTTTTTCACGGCGGTCAGATCGGTGACGAGTTCCAGCGCCCCGACGACGGTCCCCTGGCGGTCCCGGATCGGAGTCCCGACGTAGGCGATCTCCAGTTCCTGACCATTGGGCCGGGCCGTGGTCTCGGCCGAGACCATTTGGTTCTGCTGCATGGCCCGCCCACAGGCGCATTGCGGCGTTTGACAATGCGGCGTGCGGAAGTGTTGGTGGCACTTCGTGCCCACGATCTGCTGCCGGTCCAGGCCGATGACCTTTGCGCCACACTCGTTGATATAGCGGATGTCGAAGTCGGTTCCGATGATCATGGCCGGCGAGGGAATCGCGTCGATCATTCCCACCAGCGTGTCGAGCGTCTTATTGAAGCCCTCGACGATGGGCCGGAACTCGCGGGTAACCAGTTCGGGATTGCCCCGGGTTTGGAGCCTGCCTTGCACCGCGGCCTCGGTCAGGCCGCCCGCTTCGCCCACCACGGTGGCGATGGCCCGCCCCAGTTGACGACCGGAGGCAAGCGCCAGACCGCCGCACAGCACTAGCGCCGCCACCGCCCCGCCGAACGACCACCACGCCAGTCGCGAGAACGCGGCATCGACGCGCGCGGAACTGGCCTGGAAATCGTCTTCATAGGCCCCGGCGCCGATCACCCAATCCCACGGCTCGAAGTACGTCACCGCGGCAACCTTGTAGCGCGCCAGGGCGTCGTCGGCGTTGCGCCACGGATAGCGCTCGAAATCGCATTGGCCGTTCCTGGTGGCCAGGGCCTTCTGGATGGCCGACTGGATGAAGAAGTTGCCGTCCGCGTCCTTGGCCTCCCAGATGTTTTCGCCGTCGCGTTTTCCGTCTTGCGAGATCACGTACTTGCCGCGCCACTCGCCGGAGCCGCCCAACACGTAGACGTAACCGGTTTTCCCGACAACGATCTCCTGGATACCCTTGCGCAGCTCGGGGACGTTCTCCTGCTTGACGCCCACGTAGAGCATTCCGACGACCTCCTTCTTCTCGTTGTGAAGCGGTGCGTACGCGGTCAGGTACCAATCCTTGACGACGAACGCGCGGCCCACGTAGGTCTCGCCGCGTAGGACCGCGGCCACGACCGGATTGGGTGAACCGTCGGGGTTCGTGGCGGCGATGTACGTCCCGATGGCCCGGCTTCCATCTTCCTTCTCGACATTCGTGGCCACGCGGAGCATGTCGCCGGCCGGGTTCATGCGTTGGAAGATCGTGCAGGTGCCGCCCACCAGCGACCGCACCTTATCGACCACTAGCGATGGTGTCTTCGCATCGGCGTTCTTGCCGACCCATTGGTTTCCCAACATGAGCTTCGGCAGGGTGACGCTCTGCACGCGGCGCGACAATTGTTCGACCGCTTCCCACGGCACGGAATCCTGCGCCAGCGACACGGGCCCGGTGGCCGCCAGAACGTCCTTGGCCACGGCCAAGTCGTCGCGCAACTTGCGCTGCAAGGTCTCGTTGTGGACCTTGAGCATGAGGTACACGTTCTGGGCGATCTTGCCACACTCTTGGCGAGCCAGCGTATTCAACTCCTCGGTGATATCGCTGCGTGCCCCCCGCTGTTGCACCCAAAGCACGGAGACGACCAGTGCGGCCGTCATCACCACGCCCGCCATGCTTACTGCAATGAACTTTGATTGGAATCTCACGTGTTTCCTCCTCGAGATCGGGATGCAACCACGTAAGCCTCGACGTGGGAGGCCGCATCAACCGCGCTAGAGGGTTGGGGGCCGCGCGGTCATGCCCACGGTGCCGGTTGTGGCAATCGGGTCGCGGGGGGCCCTACCACGGAGGCTTGGTCTCGCCAACGTCGGCGGGACTTTGCGCAAACATAGGTCCGAAAAACGCCAAAAAGAGAAAATAGCAAGAAAAAACCACTGGAATACCGCCCACTTCTTGGAGGGGCCGGCCCCCACGTGCGACGGAGCATGAGTGAGTCGCAGGGCGGCTATTGCGTCCAATCGCGCCGCGGGAAGACAAGAAAAGCCAAGAGCCCACGGGGGTGGGCCCGTGGGCTCTTGGAGAACCGTCACCTAGGGTGGTGGCGGCAGGTCCGAAACCCGCCGCATTCGGTCCGCGCTACCTGCTCGTCGCGCCGATGGTGAACTGGCCGACGAGGTCGCGTAGGGCGGCGGCCTGGGCACCCAGCTCTTCGCTGCTGGAGGCCATCTCCTCGCTGCCGGCCGCCGACTGCTCCGTCACCCCGGCCACCCCCTGAATCGCCTTCGAGACCTCCTCGGCATTGGTGGCCTGCTGCACCGTCGCCGCGGCAATCTCCGCAATCTTCGTCGCCGTCGCCTCCGCCGCCTTGATGATCTGCTTCAGCGACTCGCCCGTCTGCGTGCTCAACTGCGCCCCCTCCTCCACCCGCGCCGTCGATTCCTTGATCAGCGTCGAAATCTCCCGCGCCGCCTGGTTAGACCGCTCGGCCAGCTTCCGCACCTCGTCGGCCACCACGGCAAACCCCATGCCGTGCTCCCCCGCCCGAGCCGCCTCGATCGCCGCATTCAGCGCCAACAGGTTCGTCTGGCTGGCTATCTCCGAGATCACCTGGATGATCTCGGCAATCTGCGTCGAACTGGTGCGGATCTGCTCCATCGACTCGATCGACTTCTGGACGGCCCGGCCGCCCTCCTCGGCCAGCCGGTTGGCCTCGTTGGCCACCCGATTGGCCTCGTTGGCGTTGTCCTTGACCATCTGGACCGAGCGGGCCAGTTCCTCGATCGAGGCGGTCATCTCCTCGACGCTGGAGCTTTGGGTCTGAGCCCCCGAGGCCAAGGTCTGGGAACTCTCGGCAATGACCCGGGCCCCTTCGGCGAACTGGTTGGCGCTTTCGTTGATCTGGGCGATGGCCTCGCGGATGCTGGTGACCACCAGGTTCACGTTGTCGCGCAACTGGCCGTAGGCGCCGGGGTACTCGGCCTCGACGCCCCGCGAGAAGTCCTTCCTGGCCAGACGCTGGAGCACCGCCCCAATATCGCGAATCGGGGTGACAAAGCCCTCGAGGGTCTGGTTCAACCCGCGAATGATCTCGCGGTATTCGCCCTGATACCGTGCTTCGTCGGCGCGAGTATCAAGCACGCCTTGCGCTGCATCGCGAGCGAGGCGCTTCGCGTCGGCCGTCAGGTCGCGAATTGCGCCGGCCGCCTTGGCCACGGCCTGGCCGATGGTCTCGAAGGCCTTGCGCACCTGCGCGGTGTCGGCATCTCCCTCGGCGACTTCGACCGAGAAGGACAGGTCGCCGGCGGACAGTTTCTCCAAGTTGGCCGAGAGCTTCCGGGCCTCGGCGGCCTGGAAATCGGCCACCTTGGCCGCCACCTTCGCCGCCTTTTTCACGGCGGTCAGATCGGTGACGAGTTCCAGCGCCCCGACGACGGTCCCCTGGCGGTCCCGGATCGGAGTCCCGACGTAGGCGATCTCCAGTTCCTGACCATTGGGCCGGGCCGTGGTCTCGGCCGAGACCATTTGGTTCTGCTGCATGGCCCGCCCACAGGCGCATTGGGGCGTTTGACAATGCGGCGTGCGGAAGTGTTGGTGGCACTTCGTGCCCACGATCTGCTGCCGGTCCAGGCCGATGACCTTTGCGCCGCACTCGTTGATATAGCGGATGTCGAAGTCGGTTCCGATGATCATGGCCGGCGAGGGAATCGCGTCGATCATTCCCACCAGCGTGTCGAGCGTCTTATTGAAGCCCTCGACGATGGGCCGGAACTCGCGGGTAACCAGTTCGGGATTGCCCCGGGTTTGGAGCCTGCCTTGCACCGCGGCCTCGGTCAGGCGTTCCGCCTCGCCGATCAGGGCGACCAGGGTCTTGGAAATGCTCCTGGCGATAAGATACGCCAGCACCACGCTGATCAGGATGCCGGCGACCGCCAAAGCGACCATGACGCGCGTGACGTTTCTCATCGTGCCAACAATACGCTTGTCAAGGTTCTGCTCGAGTCGTTCGCACGCGTCACCGACGGCTCGTGCCTTGGCGACCATCTGCGATTCGGCTTGACGGTCCTTCAGCACCGCCCCGTGCAGTTCTTTGCCCGCTGCCTCGTACGCTGCCAGTTGGGCCAGGATTTCTTTCGCGGACTCTTGAAGTTCCCGTTGGTCCCTGACCAAGTCGGCCCATGCCGCCGCGCCGGCCTTGGCCTTTTCCAATTGGGTTTGATAGTTTTGGTAATCCTGGTCGGTCTTGGTAAGGATGAAATAGACCGCTGTAGTCCTCAGTAGCAGAAACGGCTTCACAACGCTGGCGTCGAGTTCGCGGCCGATGCGCGCCCAATGCGTCAGGCGATCCGCGTCCTTCGACCGTTCGGCGGCCTCGCGGGCGGGGGTGATGACCTCGGCGGTCGCCTTGTCGATATTGCGCGTGACCGCCCAGCCGGTGTTCTTCCATGCTTCGACGGCCTTGTCCTGAATTGTGCGGTTTGCGGTGGTGACACCGAACGCCTTGCCGTAGTCGGCGAGGGCAGAAGTGGCCTCATCCACCAGAGGCAGCTCGTCGGCCTCGAGGTTTCCCCCGTCGCGCATTGTCTCGAGAAGCTCTACGAGACGTTTGTGGTGTTCTTGCCATTTCTCGACACTCGTCTTCGTGTCCGACCCGTACTTCTCGAAGCCGCGCAGGGCGAAGTTCTTTTCCTCGCGGCGAGCGTCGAGCAGGGTTGCGGCTACGGAGTGAACGTCGTCGCTCAAATGGACCAGACGCTCGACGCGGCCGAGTTGTGTCCGTGTCATGAAGCCCAAAATCGCCGTGATCACAATCAGGACCCCGAAACCTGCCAGGATCTTGGTTCGAGTCTTGGTGTTGGAAAACATGGGCAATGCCTCGTCGAGTGATAGCAATAATGTAGTCGGCGCGCCGTCTTGCTCGACGCGCGTGGCATGGAGGCCGCGCTACCAAGCCCACAATGCCACGATCTGTCGGCGCTTCAAGGAAACCTAGCCTCTGACATCGCACGGCAACCCTGCGTGGCGGAAGTCCGCCACCGGGGGTTGTACACCACCAAACACCGCGCGGTGCGATGACGATCGGATCACCAGGATGGG